>NZ_DDYV01000132.1:0-16106 GCF_002348205.1 Desulfobacter sp. UBA2225
GCGGCCTTGGGCCTTAATCCTGCGCATCTTTCCTGCTACATGCTCACCATGGAACCGGGAACAGCCCTGCATGCCATGCATGAACGGGGTATGTTTTTACCCATGGCACAATCGGATCAGGTGGATCTGTTCTGTGCGGCTGCCCAATATCTCAAAGCCCGTGGATGGGATCATTATGAAGTATCCAATTTTGCAAGGCATACATCCTTTCGGTCCCTGCACAACAGTGCTTACTGGCAGATGGTTCCCTATCATGGGTTCGGGCCGGGTGCCCATTCATATGCCGTAAAATTCGACACGGATGGATCGGCCGCGTATAAAAGGTTCTGGAATGCACCGGACCTGGATGGATATATCAGGGCGTTGAAGAGCGGAAAAATTCCCCCATCCGACCATGAAACCCTTACCCTGGAACAGCGGCAGATGGAGTATGTCATGGTGGGGCTGAGAACATCCATGGGACTTGATATCAGAACCGGGCAAAACCTGTGGCGGAACCGGTTTTTAACCGTATTTCAAAGCCTGATGGAAAATCTTGAAAATAAAGGGTTTGCCCGACCCCGGGACGCCGGGCAGCGGTTTGTTTTGACCCTTGACGGCTGGATGCACCTGGACAGTATCATCGCCTCTTTTGTTGAAAGAATTTGATAGTCAGGCTATTTTTTTTCTCAACTGCCGGTGATCCTCAACCCGTATGGTCAGGTGTATGGCGTCAAAGTATTCAATCAGGGGAATGACATATTTTCTGGAAATGCCGATCATATCCTTAAATTCCGGTGTGGAGATCTTTTCATTGGCTTTGAGGAATTCAATGAGTTTTGTTTCCAGATCATTGACGGCAGCGGCATCAAAAAACAGATCATCTTTTGTCTTGACTACCTGTTTTTCATCAATGAGCATCTGCATTACACCCCTGGCTGTTTTCTGGTCCAGGTCAAGATCCTGGCATATGGTACGGAAAAAGGGCGGGGTCAGGCCGGATGTTTTGTAAATGGCGGCAATTTTCTCCTTGACTTCATGCTGGTCCACCTGAAGCGCCACCTTGAAACCCGAAAGTTTCACCAGGTTTTTGTCCAGAACAATAAGGTTTTCCTTTTCCAGGCGGTTAAACAGGATGTTGAAAAAACGGGCATCATCCACATATTGAAATTTGGATTTCAGCTCCTGGGCCGGCATACCTTCCTTTAAGGGGTTTTCCTGGTGATAAGTGGTCAGTCGTTCCAGTACTTTTCCCTTAAATTCATCAAAAATAGTACCATGGACATAGATTTGCTTCTCCTTGTCCGTGAGTATCGCTTCCTGTTTTGCAAGCATTTTCTGCAAAGCGGCAGCCAGTTTTTTATCCGGCACATTGGTCATGACCCGTAATTCATTTAAGGCCAGCCCGGCATATCCCTTGATGGACAGAAAATAGGCAATGGTTTTTTCATCATCCGGCGATAGGGCAAGATCGGCAAGGCCTTCAATCATGGCCGTATCTTTAAGTTTGTATTTCTGGGATACCGGGTTGAGGATAGCCCCGCCCCCGATGGTTTTCACGGGGGAATAAGATCGGATAACGTACCGGTCATCCTTGATGCAGCAGACCGGAGATTCCAGTCGGAATTGAACCGGTGCCGTCTCCCCGGGCAAAAGCGATTCCCGGTCCAGCAGGACCATATAACCCTGTATTTCACTTGTGCCCGAATGAAACCGGACCCGTGTCCGGGCCTTGGCCGGCTTGGTATTGCTTTTCAGGTAATGGAATTGGGCGTCCACCATATAGCTTTCAATCAAAGCCCCCGGGGTGGAGAGCACATCGCCTCTGAATACGGCTTCCCGGTCAAGGCCCTGGAAATTGATGGCCGTGCGGGTGCCGGCCATGGCTGTTTCCACTGAACTGGAATGCACCTGCAGCCCCCGGACCTTTGATGTGATTTTTCTTGGAAAGACCATGATATCCTGGCCCACACTCACCTGGCCTGAAATCAGGGTCCCGGTGATAACCGTGCCGAACCCTTTCATGGAAAATACCCGGTCCACGGGAAGACGGAAAATGGAAGAAAATTTGCGGGGCGGAATTTGTGTACATATATTTTCAAGGGTGGTTAAAAATTCCTCGAGCCCCTGGCCTGTGGCAGAGGATACCGGTACAATGGGTTTGTCTTCAAGGAAGGTGTCTGAAATAAAATCGTGGATGTCCTCCATGGCCAGCTCCAGCAGATCTTCATCCACCAGGTCTGTTTTGGTCAGGGCAATCATGCCGTGTCGGATCCCCATGAGGTTGCAGATCTCCATATGTTCCCGGGTCTGGGGCATGACGCCTTCGTCTGCCGCAATCACCATGACCACCACATCAATGCCTGAAGCGCCGGCCACCATGTTTTTTACAAATTTTTCATGACCGGGCATGTCCACAATGCCGATGTGCCGGCCATTGGGAAGATCGAGGTAGGCGAACCCAAGCTCTATGGTGATGCCCCGTTCTTTCTCCTCCTTGAGGCGGTCTGTTTCAATGCCTGTCAATGCCCTGACCAGGCTGGTTTTTCCATGATCAATGTGTCCGGCTGTTCCCAGAATTATATTGTCCACAAATGCCTGCCTGTTACGCTTTGAATTTTCTATAATAGCTCATGCCATAGGCCAGGGCCACAAGAATGATTCCTGTGACAACGCCATGGTAGATGCCCCAGTCGGGTTTGAACAGCCGGGTAAGGATGATTCCGAATGCCAGGCCTATAATCAGACGTACGGTAAAAATAATCAGCGTATTCATAGTCATTGTACTATTCACCTTTTTTGCGTGTTTTTATCAGTAAATATTCCAAGAATAATAGTCAAAGGGGCAGGGCAGGTCAATCCTTATATGTCACTCGAATCTAATCAATCAAATAAAAAAAGAAAAAAAGACTTGAAAAAGAAAATTAGTTCTGATAATTATACAAAGTTTTTTTTGTGGTGGGTGTAGCTCAGTTGGTAGAGCACCAGGTTGTGGCCCTGGTTGCCGCCGGTTCAATCCCGGTCACTCACCCCACTTAAGATTTTAAAGCAGCCGAATGGCTGCTTTTTTTATTGGTGAAACGGTTGGCCAGGCTATGGCTTATCGTTATATATTGTGGAATGGATTAATGACATTCTGGTCGTCTGTTTTTCTATGCGCATTCACAATAATCTTTTTAACCCCTTCGATATTTTCAGCAATCTCTGTTATTTGATTTTTCATGGAAGCTTCCGGGTCGCCGATAGTTACGACGCCGTCATGTGCCGTGACAATGCTTGTCGGGGATAATTTTATAATAGCCGCATGAACTTTCGCGGCAAGAAGGGCATCATCAAGGATTTTTTCCGATTCAGGTGTGGTTTTAAAGTTGGGTTTTCGAACCGTCGCGCAGATCAGGTCTGCAGCATCCTCAACTGAGAGGCTTTTTATGTGGATGACCATATCATAAAGTTTACTGTCCCACGTATCAATGCCGTATAACCTCAGGCCCCATTTCCTTCGCTCATCATCATCTTTTTTTAAAATATAACGTGCTTTTTCTTCGGAAATGTTTTCCCGCCGGACCTCTTCTTTCACACGTTCTTCTATATCCGATATGATCCTGATTTTCAGGACATGGGGAAGATTCGGCAAAAAATAGTGACCCGCCAGACCGTGATAAACTACATTGTCTTTGCGGATATGCTGCAGAAGTGCTTTGCGGATATAACTTACATAGCGGTCCCTACCGTGGGTGTATCTTTCAAGAACGGACGGTGCATCGTGCAGCGCCCTGATCAGTCTGATCTCCGGGATATTGAACTCTTCCGATGCCTCCAGCAGAATATCACGGGAAATGCATTCATATCCCAGTTCGGAGGCTACCTTTTCAGCAACTTCCTTTCCGCGACTGTAAGAGCCTCTTGAGATGGTTATAACGGACATTGTAATCTCCTTCTTTTAAAATTATTTATCTTGTTCATTTGGCTACCGTTTTAAGCCGGGACACCCCCGTACAATAAGCCTCTTATGAGATGCCCTATTTTTAAGGCTCACCTCCTGGAAGACTTTGATCAAACGGTTCAGACTCTCCCGGCTTAAAACGGTAGCCGGCCATTTTAAATGACGGGGCTAAAATTTCAAGGTAAAACCCCCCCGTTGCAAATCATAACAGAGGTTCTTAAAAAATAACAGAAAGGGTACGATGACGCTGTGATTTCGTTTGTTCAAAATAAAATTTCAAGGAACTTAAAAAAGGCTTGGTGCTCGCTTAGTCGTTGTAGATCCCGCCGGTACAAAAAAGCACTTTAATAAAGCGTATGCTCGAAAATCCTAACGCTTTCATTGCAGCTGTTTGCCAATTCCAGCACCCGTTTATGGTGCGTAAACAGCAGGATTTGGATGTCCGTTGATAATTGAGCCAGCACTTCCAGGCAGACACGGGTGCGGTCATCATCAAACCCGATAAGGATATCATCTACAACAAAAGGCATGGGTTCCTCCTTTTTTATGTGCTGCTCAAGCGTAGCCAGCCGCAAGGCAAGATAGAGTTGATCCCGTGACCCGTCACTCATGCCGGCTATGGCGACCTCGTGATCGTCGGGCCGAACCCCAAGCAGTATGGGCTTTCCTGAAGAATCCAGTTCATCTCTCAGGCCTGCGTAAGAACCCAAGGTGAGCTTTGAGAATAATTCACCGGCTCTGCCTAAAACAGGGGCCTGATTTTCTTTTCTGTAATATTCTATTTGCTGTTCAAGAATGAGCGCGCCTATCTGGAAACGCAGATAATGTTCAGCATGTCGGACGATGTCGGCCAGGTGTGCTTCCGCTTGTGAAGACGCGTTGGCTGCCAGGGCGCTCCCATCTTTCTCTTCGATTTCATTTTGAATTGTGCGCCGCTGGTCGCGTAAATTGTCTCGTTGGGATTGAAGTTCTTTTAACTCAATGGATATTTTTTCAATCCCTGCGTCTACGGTGTCGATTTCACAATTTTTAAACTCTTCCTCCAAGGCGTCAATGCTTAAACCGTCACCATTGCGATTAAGTTCCTGTTCAAGCGTTTCAATGCTTTTCAGCAACACCCTCTTACGGTCTGATTTTTCAGCCGCCTTGATAAGTGCCTCATCGGTTTCAACCCCGGCTTGCTTTTTTAATTCGATAAGTTTTTTTTGTGAATGGCGGATGGTAATATTGGCTGCCTGGAGATCCTGCTTTTTTTCATCAAGTTGATCTTTAATTTTGATTAAACTTGCCCGGGCTTCGCGCGCAGCATTTAAATCATGATGTAAAAGAGCTGCGATCATCATTGCATCCTGATCCTTAGTTCCCAATTCAATTCGCTTGGAAAATTCATAAACGTTGCAGTGAAATTCTTCTTGAACCTTGTCCATGCCGTAAATTCTTCTGCGCAACTCTTCAGACTGATCAAATTTTTGAAAGAACAATATCAGGTTGTCGAGGGTTTCAGCGGCAGTTCCCGGGTGTATGTGCGGTTTCAGGCTTAAGCCTTCAATTGCTTTTTCCCACTCATCGGACCAGGCCGTCAAATCATTTTCAACCGTTTTGAGCTCATCCTGAATTCGTTTAAAACGGATTTGAGAATCTTTCAGGGACCGTTCAATTTCACGACGTTTGTCATGGGCGTTTTCTTCTTGTTCGATTCGCTGCTCACACAATGAAATCAGAGACTCAAGGCGTTTTCCTTCTGTTTTTTGCCAAGGCGCAAATTGGGATATCTGATGTGAGACTGATTCCCTTAGCTGATTGCACGCGTCAGACAATTTTTCTTTATGTGTTGAAAGGGTCTTTGCCGTTTGTATCTTTTCGATCAGGCGTTCTGCCTTCAGCAGCCACTGTTTCATTTCCCGTGGGGGGGCGGCTACAATATTCAGGGGCTTCCAAAGGTTTGTCCATCTGATGTTAAAATCGGTTTGATTGTTTTTTGTTTTTTCGAGATGAGTTGACAGATCAGCGATTCGAGACGCCATGCTCTCAATCTTACCTTCCAGTTGCGCCCGTTTTACTACCTGGTCGGCATCCATCCTCAGACGATCTGATATATTGTCCGCCTGCTTGACTTTTTTCTCATAGGCAGTTGGTAAATCAGATTCCTGTGTATACGCCAAAAGACCATCGTTGATATCCGGACAATCGATATCCAGGTGCTGGATATATTTTTGTTTTATGAATAACCACCCCTGGTCACGCTCTTTACGAGATGCCTCTAAATCGGCAATGTGGGGCAGGTTCTTTTTTAATAATAAAGCGTTTAACTCTTGTTCAGCCTGTTTTTTTTCATCTTCAAGTTCTTGTTTTTTCCGGGATGCGGTTTGGGATTTTTCCATGAGTTCATCGTTTTCTTTTTCAAACCGGTCTATGGCCGCAGAAACCGGTAAACACAATGATAACAAAGCTTGTGCCGTGCCATGGTAATTCCCCAATCGTGCAAATTCATCTTCCCAGGCTGCATTTTTTTCTAAGACCTGGGCTTTGCTGTCATCCCGGCGCTGTTCAATGTCTCCGGCCTTGCGCGCTGAAGCAATTGAGGCTTTTAATTGCGGTAAATCAATTCCACTTTGTGGTATATCTTCCAATTTGCTTTTAAGGGATTTTTGTTCGTCCTCCAGATCTCTTAATGCGGCCCGCAAATTCTCTTTTTTTTGTATCAATACACTGTTTTTCCGGACCAATCCCGAGATCCATTTTTTATTGTTCAAAAGGGGCCTGAGCTGATCGGCCTGGTCGATATCCATATCGGGCCGGATACCCTTTAGCAGCGTTTGGGCATCATTGCGCAGCAGACGTCTTTTTCCGTCCTGCCGGGGCCGGTCCGCATTTGTTTTTTCAACCGCACCAAGATCTTTATAGAGCTTTAATATGGCACTTTCATTTTTAAGCAGATCATCTCGGATACTTAGCGCGCCGGATTCTTGATTTAAGGCGGCAAGTTTGACTTCGAGGCGTTCCTTTGTGTCTAATGCCTGTTGAAGGGTTTCTCGGGCTGTTTTATGTTGATCGGCAAAATCCTGCGGCAGCAACAACACTGTGCCTAATTCTTCAATTTTAGACAGATCGTTTCGGCGTTCGGCCAAGGCGCCTTTTACACGGTTGATTCTTTCCAAACGGCTTTTTTGTCTGTTTTTTTCATTGATCTCTTGTTCAACGCCACTGATATCGGCATTGATTTTTGATAACTCTTTTTTTAACGCTTTCCAGTCAGAAACCGGCAGGGTGGCGTCACGCATTCTTTTCTGTGCATCTTTATAATCTGAGATGGCCTTGTTCAGCAGCGCCTTGGACCCTCGAGGTTTGAAGATATCAACTGCACTGTTTTGCATTTCCGATAAAATTTTTCTAAGATTTGCTGTCCCAAACGCTGCACTGAATAACGCCTGGCCAAGATCCCCGGATTGTTCCAATAGTTCCTGGCCGCCGGCAATTAACCGCCCATGGTCAATACCCCAAAGTTTTATAAAAAGGCTTTCATCAATACCGGCAGGCAGAAACCGTGTGAACCGGCTTTCATCAAAGGGCGCATGGCTTCCATATTCAAGCAGGGTGTCTTTGTTCCCTTTCCTTCTGATAAATTCAATCTTTTTTCCATTTAAAAGCTGTAGTTCTCCGCCTATCCGAAGCTTTGGATTTGAATGAAGAAAGTTGTCCTTTGTTCTGACGTCAATGCCGAACAGCCAGGCAATAAGCGCTCTTAATGATGTACTTTTCCCGGCTTCGTTATCTCCGTAAATAATATGTAACCCCAAATCACCATCAGACAGGTCCAAAGATTTTTCCGTGAAGCGGCCGAAAGCCATGAGATCGAGGCGGTTAATTCTCATTTTCACCCCCGGCTGAAAGTATTCTGCCGATCAGCATTTTTTGGGCGTCTCTGGTTATTCGTTTGATGGTTTGTCCATCGTTCAGATCTACAATGGTCTCGACTCCAAACGCTTGTGGGGGCAGCTTTTGCCGAAGTTCGGCTATTTTATCCGCCAAACCATCTATCTGATCAATATCATCCGGTGTGGAGATAATTGACTTGAGTAATTTCCCCAGGGCAGTGTGATTGTCCAGGGCCGCTTCCAAATCATATTTACCCTGGGTTCTGTTTTCAACGCGCTCAATCCAAAGGGTGTCCCCTGCGGTTTCAGCCCCAATCGCTTTAATTTGCTGTTCAAATTTTTCCGGAAAAGCGGCAAGTTGATCAGACAGTTTTGTTGCCCCGATCAGTTTTATTCTCATTGCAACCGGCCTGTCCTCGGCAGATGTTCGTTCCTGTTCAATGGTTTCCCTGATTTTTTCCAGGACATCCCGGCGTTCTTCGATATCGGTCACATCAATTTCGATTTGCGTCCATCGCAGGACATCAAGGGGAATATTTTCAATTTCCTTTACAGTTTCATCTTCAACTGTTACGAGAACACAGCCCTTTGGGCCGCTTTCTCGAATATGACGGCCTTGTATGCAACCGGGAAATACCACAAAGGGGTCTTCAAGGACGATTTCCTGTTTGTGGATATGGCCTAATGCCCAGTATTGATAGCCCTTTGAAACAAGGTCATCCAGGGAACACGGTGCATAGTTTGCGTGCCCTTTCCGACCATCAAGGCTGGTATGCAGAAGCCCTATGTTGAACATTCCTTTTTCAGCTTCACAAAATCCTGCTGCCAGGTTTTCGTCAATATGCCGACGTTTGAAACTGCGTCCATGAATAACCGTGGACAACTCTTCCAATTTCACAGTTTCCACCTTCCCGGCAGAAAAAATTTTCATGTTGGCAGGCGTGTCCAGGGCTTTCGTCATCCGATTTTCCGCATCATGGTTTCCTGCAACACAAAAAACTTTTATATCATGTTGATTTAACCGTCCCATTTGCCGGCTCAGGAAAATCCCTGTACTGTAATCTTTCCAATCTCCGTCATAGAGATCTCCGGCCAAAAGCACGAAAGCCACTTTTTCTTCTATCGCCAGATCCACCAGATTGTTGAAGGCTTTTCTGCACGCGTCCCGAATGGCATCAACAGGCGCAGACTCATATCTTGACAGCCCGCGCAATGGACTGTCTAAATGAATATCGGCTGCGTGAATGAATTTAAACATTTTAGCCCTTTGCTTGATCCCTTTGCTCTTGCTGTGATTTCAGGTAGGTGCTGATTTTACGTGCCGTGACCAGGGAGCCGACGTTATTTACCAGGAAACGGCATATCCGTTGCACAAAGGCAACGTTTCGGATATCGTACCGGAAAAGCAATGTCTTTGAGGCTAATGGCATCTGAAACGTTCCTCAGATAATCAAAAACCACGGTATCATCTAAGGGCAGGTGTTTCAGGTAGGGAAGACCGCCAAATTTTAGATAGGTCTGCAGGCTTCCCCCCTCTGCTTAAGTCCGTGGATAGTTAGGAATTCGCCATAGGTTAACCCGTATACCTTGATTTCAACGTATTTGGGGATATCCACGGCCATCCTTTTTTGGTTATCATAATTAATATAATTGCAATATAATTGCAATAAATGCATTTTTTGTCTGGTATAATCAACAAAAAAAAATGACGAAGATGGAGATTGTTTTTTCATAGAACCTTCGATATGAAAAAATGGTCTTGGGTGTGGGGGGTAGTGTGGGAGACAGATTTGAGTGGGGATGAAGAAAAGGGCTTTTGGCAAAACACCAAAAGCCCTTGAATTACTTAATTAACCGAATACTTTTTCCAGGAAGGGGATGATCTGTTTTTTACGGCTCATGATACCGGGCAGCCAGCATTTGCTGTTAACCGGTTTTACACCAAAAGCTTTCTCAACAACAGATTCGTCATCGGAAGCCACGAGAAGCTCGGTGCCTTCCTTCATGATGTCGGTGAGCATCAGAAGTACAGTGTGATTGCCTTTTTCTGCTTTCATGGCACGGATGTCTTTTTCAAGATCAGCCTTGATGCCATCAACGATGGAGAGGTCAACCAGTTCAAGCTGGCCGCAGCCAACACCAACACCACCCATTTTGAAATCTTTGTAGTCGCGCAGAACCAGTTCACGGATCGGGGTGCCTTCAACAGCGGATTTTACCTTGAACATTTCAATGCCCAGGGCGTCAAGATTGGATTCGCCGCAGATTTCAGACAGTTTTGCGCAAACTTCTTTGTCTTTGTCTGTGCAGGTGGCGGATTTGAAGATTACGGTGTCGGAGAGGATGGCGCACAGCATGGCACCGGCAATGCCCTTGGGGATCGCAACATTGAAGTAATCGTACATGGAAGCAATTACGGTGCAGGTGCAGCCCACAGGCCAGATCCAGCATTCCAGGGGTTGTCCGGTGGTTACATCACCGAGTTTGTGATGGTCTACAATACCCAGGATATTGGCTTTGCCAAGATCGTCAGGGCTCTGGGCCAGATCGGAGTGATCCACCAGGTAAACATCTTTACCGGCATAGCTGGTAACCACTGCAGGTGCAGCCAGACCGAATTTGTTCAGGACAAATTTGGATTCGGGGTTCAGTTCGCCCTGAATAGCCGGTGCAATATCTTCACCAAGGCTTTTTTTCAGATCGGCCAGCGCGATGGCTGCGACTACGGAGTCGGTATCCGGGTTTTTGTGACCAAATACGAGAGTTGACATAAAACCTCCTAAAAATAAAAAGTGTTGTTGTCGGGTTATAATCCTCAGGGATGACCCCCATAACCGGCAGTCATCCATTTAAGTTTTTAACTTTAATACCACCTGGTCTTATAGAATTAATCGCACTTAAGCTCAAGCAAAATTTGAAAAAAGAAAATGTCATGTTTCAAAATTCACATTTTACAGGGATTTTTATATGCTTTCCGTGATGATTGAAACCTGTCTTATGCCCTATGAAACCGGACGGAACCCAACTTGCCGGGTTTGGGATTGGACGGGATGCATAAAGACGGGGCTAGTCGGAATGGGCATCCCGAAGTTCCCTGCGCAGCACTTTGCCGATGTTGGAAATCGGAAGATCATCTTTGAATTCAATGATCCTGGGACGTTTGTATCCAGCCATGTTTTCCTTGCAAAATGCCATGACTTCTTCCCGGGTGGCTGTCTGACCTTCTTTTAGTTTGATAACTGCTTTTACGGTTTCACCACCGTGTTTGTTGGCTACCCCGATCACTGCGCACAATTCAACCTTGGGATGGGTATATAAAATATCCTCCACATCCCTGGGGTATACATTAAATCCGCCCACCAGGACCATATCTTTTTTTCTGTCGGTGATCAGGATATATCCCTCCTCGTCAATGTGACCGATGTCTCCGGTTAAAAAATAGCGTTTGCCGTCAATGGTGACAAAAAATTCGGCATCGGCCTCGGGCCTGTTCCAGTATCCCTTCATAACCTGGGGACCGCAGGCGGCTATTTCTCCATCTTCACCCCTGGGCAGTTCCTTTGTGGGATCATTAAGCTCCAGGATTTTTATATCTGTGTCGGGTAATGGAAAGCCAACCGAACCTATTTTTCTGATTTCCCGGTTGGTGGGATTGGCCGACAGCACCGGTGCGGTTTCCGTCAACCCGTATCCTTCAAAGATAACAGCACCGGTTTTTTCTTCAAACTGGCGGCAGACATCCGGCGGCATGGGGGCTCCCCCTGAAAAGCAGCCCATCAGGGAGGACAGATCATACTCATCAAGCTTGGAATGATTTGTAAAGGCTACAAAAATTGTGGGTACGGCCGGCATGAGGGTGGGGCGGTATTTCTGAACTGCCTTGAGGACGTCAGTGAAAGGGGGCTTGCCTGTTCTGGGGTCCGGGATGCATACCAGGCGGCTGCCGGAACCTGCGGCGCACAGCATGGCCACGGAGATGCCGAAACTGTGATACCAGGGCAAAATGCCTAAAAAACAATGGTATCCCCCGTAGTATGCCTTTTCCAACGGTTTGTTCGGGCCGTGGGAGAGCCTTAGATATTCCATGATTGCGACAACTTGGTAGGTGAAGTTGATATGCACAAGTTCCGCACCTTTGGGAATTCCTGTGGTGCCGCCGGTGTAGAGCATGACAGCCGTATCGTTCACCGGGTCAATGTCGATATCCGGCGGCTCGGGTTTGGACCGGACCACCATGTCGTCAAACATAATATGCCCGGGTTCATGGTGGTCGGCTTTGGGAATCTTGCCTAACAGGCCGCCTAAAAATCGCTGGATTTTCGGCAGGTAGCTTTTAATATTACAGACCACTATAGTCTCAACATCTGTATCGATAGCGGCCTTGACCACATTGGGGTAAAAGGTGGGATGATCCATGCAGAACACCATTTTTGCAGTGGAGTCAGCAAGTTGATATTTCAATTCTGTGGGCGTATAGATGGGGTTGCAGTTCACGGCAATGGCCCCTGCCTTCATGATTCCAAAAAAGATTTCAGGAAAATGGGGCAGGTTGGGTAAGACGATTGCCACCTTGTCCCCCTTTTTGATGCCTTTTTTTGCCAAAAAATAGGCGATCCGGTCTGCTGTCTCCTTAACTTGGGAGAAGGTCTTTTTTGCCCCGTTGAATATGGTGAAAACCTGGTTGGGATAAGCGGCTGCGGAATCGTCCAGCAGTTTGAAAACGGGATAGTGGTAGTCGGTGACGTTGCGGGCAACACCCTCGGGCCAAAACGGGGTGTCCCAGGGGCCGGATGCAGTGTTTGCCTGGTTTGTCTGATCTGCCATAGGGGGCTCCTCTATGTGTTGTCGTGTTTAGGCTTAAGGATATCATCCGGGCGCATATTTTAAAACTTGTAATAATAAAGAAATTTTCATATTTTATGCATCGCGGCTTCAAATACGGAACTTCATTAAGGAGACAAATGAAAACAATGATGGTGGGCACCTTTTGCGTTTTTGGGGCTTTTTTGTTCATGGCTCCTGCCTTTGTCCATTTATAGAAAGTTAAGGGTTCTTCTATGCTGAGCGAAGCATTTGCCGGCGGAAATTCTATTCTTCATCGCCTTGATCCGAGGCTGCGGATCGTGTTTGCCACACTCTTTTCCTTTCTTTTGGCCGTTTCAAAATCCTTTCCCACTATGACGGCAGGACTGGGACTCTCAATGGTAATGATAGGGTTGTCCCAAATTCCCTTAAAAGAGGTTTTAAAAAGAGTGGTGGTGATCAACGGGTTCAACCTGGTGCTTTTTGTACTCCTGCCCATCACGTTTGAGGGGACCCCCCTGTTTCTTATCGGGCCTATGGCGTGTTCTGTCCAGGGTTTGATTCTGGCTGTCCAGATAACACTTAAATCAAATGCCATCCTGTTGATCTTTCTCTCACTTGTGGCCACCATGACCATCTCCACTTTGGGAAACGCCTTGAACCGCATCCATATACCCGAAAAAATTGTATATCTGATGCTCCTTGCCTATCGGTACGTGTTTGTGCTGGAGCAGGAGTATCTACGCCTGGTGACGGCCATAAAAGTCAGGGGGTTTGAACCCAAAACCAATCTGCATACCTACCGGACCTATGCCTATCTTTTCGGGATGCTTCTGGTTCGTGCGACAGCAAGGGCAGACCGGGTATACCAGTCCATGCTATGCCGGGGGTTTAAAGGGAAATTTTACTGCATCCACGGATTTTCGTTTTCCGGCCTGGACCGGATCGGATTGGTTGTCCTGACATTAATTCTGATTTTCTTGGGGAGTATGGAATGGCTGAATCCAATGCCTTTCAATGTGATGAATTTTTAATTGATCTGGAAAACGTCAGTTTTTCTTATCCGGGTCAAGGGCCGCTCCTGGATCGTCTCAACTTTCAATTGCGCAAAGGTGAACGGCTGGGCCTGATTGGCCCCAATGGCAGCGGTAAATCCACCTTTATGCATCTGCTGATGGGCCTGATCAAACCTGATTCAGGTTCTGTTCGTCTGTTTGGGATGCCCATGGCAGGTGAAAAGGATTTCAAACAGGCAAGAAAGCGTTTGGGGTTCGTATTCCAGAATGCGGATGACCAGTTGTTTTCTCCCACCGTCATTGAAGATGTCGCCTTTGGGTTGCTGAATAACGGCAAAACACCCAAAGAAGCGGTGGCGTTGTCAAAAAAAATACTCCGGGCCCTGGATCTTGAGGGATTTGAAGACCGCATCACATATAAGCTTTCCGGAGGGGAGAAAAAGTTGGTCTCTCTGGCCACGGTGCTGGTTATGGAACCTGAGGTCCTGTTGTTGGACGAGCCCACTACCGGCCTGGACGAGCAGACCGTAAAGCGGATAGCGGACCTCCTCAATGAACTCAATATCGGATATGTAGTGGTGTCGCATGAATTTGATTTCCTTGCAAAGACCACCGGTGACATATTTGCCATGAAGAACGGACAGATTCGTTTTCAATGCACATCCGATCAATTCAGGCCGGCAGGCTGATTATCCATAAATGCCGCAAGTGATGAAATGATTTCTATATGGGGTGCCGTTGCAGCGCAAATTCCTGGACCGGGCAGCAATGATTTTTACATAAAGGCGGTTAGACTATTGATTTTCATCTGCGACGGCGTTATTGAATAGGGTTTGAAATCTGATTGCCTTGGATTGTGAGGCAATGGAACATATATGTACCGTGAAAACAAAGATAACCCCTAACAGAAAGGTAAAAAATGACAGACCAGAGAATTTACAATTTCAATGCCGGACCTGGGGCGCTGCCTCTGCCGGTCCTTAAAGAAATTCAGGCCTCCTTCCTGAATTTTAACAATTCAGGCATGTCCATCACAGAAATCAGCCACAGATCTTCTTATTTTGACGATGTTATCAATGATGCCGTGGAACGGGCCAAACGTCTTTTAGGTCTGGATGACCAATACCATGTCCTTTTTCTCCAGGGCGGGGCGTCTTTGCAGTTTGCCATGATCCCCATGAATTTTCTTTCCGGGGATGAAAGTGCTGACTATGTTAATACCGGAACCTGGTCCACAAAAGCCATTAAAGAGGCAAAAATTCAGAATAAAAAACATGTGGTCGTGGCCTCTTCCGAGGACAAGGACTTTTCATACATCCCTGGAGAGATCTCCTTCAGCAAAGATGCAAAATATGTCCACATCACCTCCAACAACACCATTAAGGGAACCCAGTTTGCCGATTTCCCCGATACCGGTGATATTCCTCTTATTGCGGATATGTCATCCGATTTTTTTTCACGTCCCCTTCCCATGAAAAAATTCAGCATGATCTATGCCGGTGCCCAGAAAAACTTAGGGCCGTCCGGCACCTGCATGGTGATTTTGCGCAAGGACCTTCTGGCAACAGCGAATTCGGATCTGCCTTCCATGCTCAAATATTCCACCTTTGCAGAAAAAAATTCCATGTACAATACCCCGCCCTGTTTCGGCATATATACCATTGATTTGGTCCTCAAATGGATCGAAGAAGAGATGGGCGGGCTTGAAAAGATCGCAGCCTTTAATAAGGAAAAAGCAGCCCTTTTGTATGATTTTATTGATGCAAGCAATTTTTACCGGGCCACCGCCAGACCCGATTCCAGATCCCTGATGAACGTCACCTTCCGGTTGCCCAGTGAAGAACTTGAACAAAAATTTATAAAAGAGGTAACAGCCAAAGGTTTTGGCGGTCTTAAAGGCCACAGATCCGTGGGCGGATGCAGGGCATCCATATATAATGCCGCCACCATGGAAGGGATCAAAGCTCTGGTGGCATTGATGGATACGTTTCAAAAGGAGGCCAAATAATGAAGGTCCTGATCAGTGATAAAATGGATGAAGCCGGCATTGATATTTTCAGAAACCAGGAAGGTATAGATGTCGATGTCAAAACCGGGCTTTCACCCGAAGAACTCAAAAAGATCATCGGGGAATACGATGCCCTCGCCATCCGGAGTTCCACCAAGGTGACCGCGGACCTGCTTGAATCGGCCGCCAACCTCAAAGTTGTTGCCCGGGCCGGCATTGGCCTGGATAATGTGGACATTGATGCGGCCACCAAAAAAGGGGTCGCCGTCATGAACACCCCTGGCGGCAACACCATAACCACAGCCGAGCATGCCATTGCCATGATGATGTCCTTAACCCGGAATATTCCCAGGGGCACCGCATCCCTGAAAGCCGGGCGCTGGGATAAAAAACTGCTCCAGGGCCGCGAGCTTTTCAACAAGACCCTGGGTGTCGTGGGTTTCGGGAACATTGGCTCCATTGCCGCAGGACTTGCCAAAGGG
>NZ_DDYV01000181.1:0-10642 GCF_002348205.1 Desulfobacter sp. UBA2225
TTTAAAGGCTTGCCTGCCTGTCCAACCCGGCATATAAATCATACATAAATTTCGACAAAACAGGCCTTTGGAGATATGAAAATGAATCAGGAATATACCGACTACTACGAGTCAAACCTTAAATTACTAAAAAAGAATCAGCCGTCAGTATGGAAACAAATTACAGAAGATCAAACAGAAGCTCTCGGTGAAATTTCTTTTGCTCCTAACGGCAAACCCAATCTTACAGTCACAAATGACCAGGGAAATTCAATTCTTCTTCACAATGAAGTGAATCCGGAAAAGGAAAGTTCAGATTTCCTGGGAAAAATTCCTCCAGACCATAAAGGCTTTGTCGCCATCCTCGGCATGGGTCTTTTTTACTCCGCTCTCAGCATATTGAAACAACGACCTCATCTTCAAAATCTTGCACTTTTTGAACTGGAGACCGGAATTTTCATCCAGGCACTTCAATATATTGATCTTTCTCCTATACTGCAAGACCATCGGCTTATTCTGGGCATCGGAGCAAGAGCGGATATTGCTGAAACACTGGCAACAGCGTCCCGAACCCTGCAGCTTGAAGATTCAAATATATTACATCATCTGCCTTCGTTCAGCTTTAATCCGGACGGATATAACCAGCTTAAAGATGATCTTTTTGCACATATCAACAGTCTTAACATTGGCGGAACAACCACAAGACTATTAGGTAAAGATTTTCTAACCAATCGCTTCAAGCATATCTGCACCATACATCATCATCTGCTATTGGAACATATACAAAATAAATTTGATGGCGTTCCTGCCATTATGGTTGCTGGGGGACCGTCTTTAGATAAAAATATCCACTTGCTGAAACATGCACAGGAGAAAGCGGTCATTATTGCCGTTGATACGGTTTTACCTGCTCTGTTGAAAAACGGTGTACACCCGCACTTTCTCACTTGTATTGACCCGAATAACCTTACGTTTGAAAAATTCGCCGATGTAATACCACAGGTTAAAGATATTGCCCTGATCTGCTCATCCTGGGTAAACCCCAAAACCCCTAAAGTATTTCCGGCCGAACAGATCTTCTGGACATTTACGGGTAAGCCTATCGAAGCGTGGCTCAATTCACTGCTTGGCGGAGAACTCCTGACCGGCGGTGCCAGCACTGTCGCGCACTTAAACCTTATTGCCGCACACATGCTGGGGTGCGATCCAATCATATTTATTGGTCAGGATCTTGCTTATCCCGGTTCTGCTTCTGCTTCCCACGCAAAGGGAACCGTCCTTCAAGGGACTGCCCCGACAAAGATAATAACAAATCATGTCCAGGGGGAAACCGTTACCGGTATCAACGGAGAAATTTTACAAACAAACCGTTCATTTTTAAGCATGAAAGAATTTTTTGAATCTGCCATTGCCAAATCCGATAAAATTCACATAAATGCAACGGAAGGAGGTGCAAACATTGAAGGCACCAAAATTCTGACTTTACAAGCAACCATGGATAAACATTGCAACAAATTTATCAATACAAACCAACGCCTAAACGAGTTTTATTCAGCTTCAAAACCAATCGCGTCTGACAAAATGCTTGTTGAGTTCAACAGAATACTCAGCAAAACCAAAAAATTACATAAAATCATTAAATCCTCGGATGAAATTGCAAGGTCGTTATTAAAAGAACTTACACAAGCGAAAAGAAACGGCAAGCTTGTTAAATCTTTTGATATGCTTACCCTGTCACAAAAAAAACAAATAAATAAAATTGATAAATTTCATAAAGACCTGGATGATACCCTGGAAGTCTGGAAAATCTTAGAAGAGATAACCATGGAAGGATTAAAAGAAAGTGAACGCCAAAAACAGGGTATCTCAATACTCGAAAATGATCCCGACAGATATATTGAATGGCTGATAAAAAATTTAGACAGGTTGCTCGGCATCAATAAAATCCGAAAAGAGACTTTGACAGTCCTCTCAGACAATTTAAACATGGTCTCATCATTTCACCAAAAAGAAAGCAACTATCTGGAAAAAATCAATAAAGGCTCCCAACCCGAACAAAACAAACTTAAACTGGCCGGTCTCTATATCAACTCAAAAAATTATTACCTGGCCACCCATCTGCTGGAAGATCTTTGCAAGGTAATGCCGGAATCCGGTGAGGTTTGTTTTTATCTTGGCTGTTCAGCGGCTCAATCGAATATGCTTCAAAAAGCAGATCATTATTTTCGAACGGCAATAGAATGCGATCCAAAACTCAGCCGGCAGATTGACGCATACTTACACGACATGGGGGATGATTTCCTGAAGTTTGCCCGGTATTTTAAAACCCAGCCAGGACGTGAATTAAGCGTGAAATACATGGTAGAAAAAGGCCTCAGGTATCATCCAGACAACATCGAACTTCAAAAAGAACTGGAAACCATCTTATGGCAGGACCTGAAACAAATAAAATCAAATGTTGATACCGATAACTATCAGAACTCAGCTGGATTAATAAACGAATGGCATCAGAAGGCAATGGATCAGAAAAATTTGTTTGAAACTCTTCCTGCAGATCTGACAAGTAATATTTTTTTGTACAAAGGCAAACTGTGCTTGTCGCAAAAAGAGTATCAAAACGCCATTGAAAGCCTTAAATCAGCCATAGAATACTCACCCGATAACCATGAGATTCATTCTGCCACCATTGACACCCTGTTTATCGCCGGTGATTTTAATGGGGCCATCAAAGCATTGAACAAAGCAATCAAACTGGATACTAAATTTGCAGGTTACTGGGAAACCATAGGGGATACCCTCCAGGACAGCGGCCAAAATGAAGATGCAATCATCGCCTATGAAAATTGTTTTCTGCATCTCCCCGACAACATAAATCTACTCAAAAAAATGGGCGACTGTTACATGGCCACAGACCAGTTGGAAGCAGCCAGAGCCGCCTATCAACAGTTAAAACTTAAAATGGATATTCTTAACGGCGAATAGATCTGGCTGTCAGAATCTACAGCATATTTTTATTCAAAAAATTCAATTACTCAATGTCGGATCAAAAAATCAAACAATTTAAAATCAAATTCCGTATCAATATCCAAACACCGTTCTTTGGGGATTTCATAGCCGATTGTAAATTCAGAATAAAAAGACCTGTTCTCCAAAAACCATCTTGATTCAGCCATATAAACGGCACCGGTTGGGATATATGCAGAAGGAAGATCCTGTCTTCTGCAATTTAAATATCGGCTCCCCATAATAGATTTCAACCTGTTATTTTTCCCCATTTCAAACATCCAGTAGGGACTTTTATCCGGTTTTACTACAGATACCGTTGATTTGGCTTTTGAAGTAATAGAGAGTTTTATACACCCATCTATATCCTCTTTTGAGGTGAATGGAGAGGTGGGTTGCAAAAGCATCACATAATCATAACCGGAAATTTTGCTAAGTGCATGAACGATAACATCAGAACTCGAACTGTTATCTTGAGCAAATTCTGAAGGACGGACAAAGGGAACCTCACATTCGTAATTTTCAGCAACCCTAATGATCTCATTATCATCAGAAGAGAGAATTAATCTGTCAATATAAGCTGATGTTTTGGCGGCCTCAATTACCCATGCAATTAGAGGCTTTCCCCCTGCCAGCTTAATATTTTTTCGCGGAACCCCCTTTGAACCGCCACGGGCAGGGATGACGGCAAGTATTTTATTGTTCTTAAACATTTTTAATGATCTTCTTAAAATTAAATTATCCCCAGAATATTTCTCCGTATTCGCCGTCAGCAGTTTCAAAATCCCTTTTGTGCCCGATGTCCATCCAGTATTCCCTGATCTGGAATATCACAGTTTTATAATCTTTCTCCATCATCCTGTCAAAGAGATGGGTCATATCAAAATATTCGTTATCCGGTATCAGGTCTATCATTTCCGGTTGAAACACATAAATTCCTCCGTTAACGAAAAATCGCTGGACAGGCTTTTCATCAAGCTGCACCAGTTTGTTCCCTTCCTGTTTGATAACACCATAGGGCACCTGCATGTTGTATTCCCTGACGCACATGGTTGCCATGGCATTGCTGAGTTTATTATTGTTGATATGAAACTCCAGAAGCTGCTTAAAATCAACTTTGGTTAGAAGGTCACCGTTCATCACGATAAACGGCAGCGATGGTTTTTCCGGAAGCAGTTTGATGCTTCCGGCTGTGCCAAGCCGCTGTATTTCCCTTAGGTATTCAATGTTCACTCCCCATTTAGAACCATCCCCAAAGTATTCCTGAATCATCTCTGCTTTGTAATTCACTGAAATATAGAAAGTGTCGAAACCTTTTTTTATAAAACTTTCAAGAATCGTTTCAAGTAAAGGGGTTCCCCCGATCTTTAAAAGCGGTTTAGGGCATGAATCGGTTAACGGACGTAATCTGGTGCCAAGGCCTCCGGCCATGAGAACAACCGGATTTTTTTGTTTCTTCTCTTTCAGGATATCCCGTAAAAAGATAAGTTCCACAACCCTGCCGTGGTGATCAACAATAGGAAGTTGATTAATCAGCTGTTCCTTCATGATCCTGTGCATGGTCCCGGGATCATCGTCAACGGAGGCTGTCAAAGGGGAAACATAAAAAATACGCTTTACAGGTTCATCAAGGCTGATTCCTTTTAAGATGCCACGGCGGATATCTCCGTCTGTAACGGTCCCAAGAAGCTTATCATCAGGATCAACAACAAGGGCAATCTGAAGAGCGCTTTTATCTATTACCGCCATGGTTTCTTTTATGCTGGTCTCAGGCCCTACAGATGTTTTTTTCCAATCTTTCATTTTTCCACCCGTCTATCTCTCTATTGAGTGTTGATCAGTATGCGATATCATGAAATACTTTTTTTAGAATATCTTTTAAATCGGCTTTTTTTAAAATTTCCTTAATTCTTTTAGCAGTACCGGATTTTTCAAACGGAATGCTCATGGTTTTCAAGCGCGACTGAAAAAGATGACCGTGTATTATCTTCAAAGCCGCCAGTATTGATTGTTCAGCAGGATAGCAGTCAACCACACTTTCCGCCCTGATTCTTCCCTTCTGCCTGTCGCCGATATTGATTGAAGGAACTTTAAGTGCGGGTGCTTCGAAAATACCGCTTGAACTGTTCCCGATAACCACCTTGCAACACTTCATTGCGGATAGATACCTTAAATATCCCAGCGACGGCACCACAAGGCATTGTTCAGGATGCGCCTTGTGGTAATCCTTTTGCATTTGATTGATCACCCTGCCACCTGAATCAGCATTGGCTCCGGTGAAAATAATCTTATGATCCGGATACCGGTCCAACGCAGCTAAAAGTTGATCAAATTGTGTTTTAAAACTTTTCTCTTCCAGGGTTGCCGGATGAAACGTCACAAGGAAAAACGGTTTGTCCAGTTTAAACCCGATGGCTTTTTCAAGATCATCTTGTTTCATCAGCTTTAAGTTCCTGATATTTTCCACTCCCAATGCCCCAACATTATAGACATATTCCGGTTGCTCGCCCATCTGGATAATTCTGCGCCGGTAAGCTTCACAACAGGCGAAATGGAGATGGGCCATTTTTGTAATGCTGTGCCGGAAAGCTTCATCAACAGCCCCTTGTGTCGTTTCCCCCCCATGGATATGTGCAACGGGAATACGGCAGACCTGGGCAGCCGTTGCACAGCAGAACGCTTCAAACCGGTCACCAAGAATAACCAATAGATCCGGGGTGTATTCAGCAAAAAATTTTCCATATCCGGAAACGGCTGTCCCCATGGAATGACAGATTCCTGCCGGGGAATCATTAATAAGACCGATATCCACACATTTGTCCGGCTCAAACCCGTCTCTTCGGATCTCCTCAATGGTCATTCCCTGTTCCCGCACCAGGTGGGTGCCGCTAACCAGCAATTGCAATTGCAGATTTGAATCCTCATGTATTTCCTTAATCAGATTCCGGAGAAGGCCGTATTCAGCACGTGTGGATGTATAGACACAGATTCTACGCATCAATCAGATCATCTTTTTTATAATTTTTTCCGGCAGTCCCGCCAACGATATCATCCCATTTCATCGGACTGATTCCTGTTCCCGGCCTTTTTACCGTGAGATTGTCCTCGGTGAATATTTCCCCGGCGGCAATACTGCAGGCAGCTACAATGCTTTTCCGGGCAATGTGAATGTTTTTCTTCTCCGAGCGGCTTGGTTTTTTTATGCCGCTGCCGAGGGCCAGCTCAATATTCCTGACAGCTCTTACCATTTGAGCCAGCTCTTCCGGCAAAAGAGATGCGTTGTGATCCGGGCCGGGTAAATGTTTATCCAGGGTAAAGTGTTTTTCAATCATTGTGGCTCCCATGGCGACTGCCGCAACGGGAACTTCAATGCCTTTGGTATGATCGGAGTAACCGACTCTAACCCCCGGAAATGAGGCCTTTATGGTTTGCATGGCCTTAAGGTTGACATCCTGAAAGGGTGTCGGATATTCAGTGTTGCAGTGAAGAACGGTTATCATATTCAGAGGGATTTCAGCTTTCGTAAATACAAAAAGAGCGGTCTTGATCTCTTCCAGATCCGCCATCCCGGTTGATAATATTATTTCCTGGCCAAAGGAGGCGATTTTTCTTAAATAGGGCAAATTGGTTATTTCGCCTGAAGGAATCTTCCATTTTTGAATTCCCAAGCCTCTCAGCATATCAATGGTTTCAAGGTCAAAAGGAGAAGATAAAAACTCAATCCCGTTCAGCTCGCATGTCTTTATCAGCTCCGAATGTGCGCCATGAGACAATTCAAGTTTTTTCAGCATCTCAAACTGGGACTCGTCCCGGGCGGATGTTTTTTTTTGATAATCAGCCTTGGCCGCACTTTTTGTTACAAGGGTTTCCGCTTTAAATGTCTGGAATTTTACGGCATCGGCACCGGCATCGGCGGCAATGGCCACCATCTCCATGGCCCGGCCAAGGGAGCCGTTGTGATTGACCCCGGCTTCGGCGATTATGAACACCTTGTCGCGATTCATTATAATTTATTATCTTTCATGGCTTTCCCGTCTTTTTCACCGGCAATAAGGCTGCCTGCCTTAAAAAAAAAATTATCCGGGAGCTTGGCACCTTGAACAATAATTGCGTTTGACCCAACAAAACTTCCGGAACCAATGTTAGCTTCACCATTTAAAACAGCAGCCGTGGAGATATGAGTATGATCGCCGATTCTTGCATCATGTTCAATCAAGGACCTGGTATTTAAAATACAGTTTTTCCCGACAATAGCTCCGGCATTTACAAGCGCATGATGCATAATAATACTGCCTTCCCCAATCCGTGCATGCTTTGACACATATGCAAAAGGAGAAACAACAAAGGGAAAAACAAAACCGGCCTGTTTTAACAGGATGAAAAGTCTTTGTCTGATATTGGATGACCCGACCTGACCCACGGTTAACAGGGCATAATCATACTGTTTTTTCAAGTTTTCAAAGTCAGTATCACACCCTATCACGGGGTACCCGAGGACCGGCTCGGAATTTTCTTTTCCGGGCTGTTCCACTATTCCGGCTATGGAGAAGGTCTTGCCGGTCTCAATGACATCAATACAAGACCGGCAATGACCCCCGCCGCCGACAAGAATGATTTTTTTTTCAGGCATTGGCCCTCGCACTGCTCGGCAGGTTTACAATTCTCTGTACAAGCCATCTTGCATTTTCCAGATTATCGGTTTGACACTGTTTATATATTGGAAGATCCGGCAGCAGCTTCCAGGCCGGCCGGGTCATTATTCCGGATTCGTTTGTTTTTTTCAAAAAGTCGTCCCGCTGTTTTTTATCAGACGTAATTACTGCATTCAGCCAGTAATTGCTGGAACATCCGTCTGGCTCCGTAACAAAACGCCCCCATTCATTTATTCTAAAAAACGCTTCATACGCGGTGGCAAGCTTTCGTTTGTCATTAAGGATGCCCTCCAATTGTTCAAGCTGCGCGCAGGCCAGGGCGGCATTCAAATTGGGCAGCCGGAAATTATACCCGATTTCGTCATGAACAAACTCCCATTGATGATTTACTTTGGCCGTGGTGGTCAAATGCTTTGCCTTTCGTGCAAGCGCCTTATCATTTGTGATAATGGCCCCGCCACCGCCGCAGGTAATGGTTTTATTCCCGTTAAAGCTCAATACGCCCAAAGAACCGAATGTTGCACAATGTGTTTTTGAAATTTTTGAACCCAATGCTTCGGCAGCGTCCTCAACAACAGGGATTTCCCAGGAAGCTGCCAATTCAAGTATTTGGTTCATCCTGCACGGATGCCCGAACGTATGCATGGGAACAATGGCGGCAATCCTTCTGCCGCTATTTTTATTAAACGTCCGCCTGCCGTTTCTTCGAGCATTTTGATCAAGAAATCTTTCCAGCGCCGCCGGGCATAACCCCAGGGTTTCCCTGTTTACGTCAACGAATACCGGAACGGCATTGTTATGAACAATGGCGTTGGCTGTTGCCACAAAGGTCAGGGGCTGGGTGATGACTTCATCATTTTGTTCAACGCCTGCCACCCTTAATGCCGTTTGAAGGGCAGCCGTTCCGTTTACCGTTGCCACTGCATATGCGGCACCCAGATATTGGGCAAGTTTTTGTTCAAACCGGTCAACATATTCGCCGATGCTGGAGACAAAGGTGGAATCAATGGCATCCAGGACATAATTCCGGTCGATTTCCCTGAAGCGAGGCTCATGAAGCGGGATAATCCCTTTGGTCTGATACCAATCCCTTATGAATGTGATGAGATCGCTATACATTATATATATCTGTTTTATAACGTGAAAGGTTTGCAGGGTTGACAAACCATTCAATGGTTTTCTTCAGTCCCTGTTCCAAGGAATAGTCCGGCTTGAAGCCGGTGAGGCGATTTATTTTCGTGTTATCACAGCACAGCCGGAAGACCTCTGAATCTTTTGGCCGAAGTCGTTGTTCATCTGTCATGAATTTTACATCGGACTTCATAATATTCCGGATCAGATCCAAGGTATCTGCCACGGAAATTTCAACCCCGGAACCGATATTAACGATTTCTCCAATGGTTTGGTTGGATTGTGCCAAAGCCATAAACCCTTTGCAGGTGTCCAGGACATAATTGAAATCCCGGGTGGGTGAGACATCTCCCAGTTTGATCAGTTTTTTACCGGTTGCAATCTGCCCGATGATGGTGGGAATAACCGCCCGGGCGCTTTGCCGGGGGCCGTAGGTGTTAAAGGGCCGGGCAATGGTCACCGGCAAACCAAAGGCCAGGTGAAAACTCATGGCCATATGATCCGCCCCGATTTTGCTGGCTGAATAGGGAGATTGGGGCTGCAGCGGATGGTTTTCATCGATGGGGATATATTGCGCGGTGCCGTAAACTTCGGAAGTTGAGGTATGAATCAACCGCTCACATCCGTTTTCTCTGGCCGCCTGGCAGATATTCAGGGTTCCCTTGACATTGGTGTCCACGTAACTGTCCGGTGCAATATAGGAATAGGGAATGGCAATCAATGCAGCCAGATGAAAAATTACATCCGTATGCTTTGTGATTTTTTTACAAAAGTGGGGATCTCGGACATCCCCGGATACGACTTCAATATCATTCAGACAATCAAGGCTCTCCAGCCAGCCCCAATCATTGAAAGAGTTGTACTGGCTTAACGCTTTTAGGCCGGCACCGCAGTCAACCAGCATTTCCACCAGGTGGGACCCAATAAATCCATCAGCACCGGTCACCAGGATTTTTTTATTTTTTAATTCCAATTACGTTCCCCCGAATGGTTATGATTGCCGAAACCCCCTGAAAGATGCATCCCGGGTTGAATATAAATGCCGAGTTTGTGAATTTATTATTTTTTTCTTGTTTTGAAAATAGTTTTCCACGAGTCGTATATTGGCATCGCACAATTCGGAATACAATTCTTCTTCAGACAATTCAGTAAAATTGGCCGCAAAAAGATCCGAGTTCAGATGTTTGTTTTCATAAAAATCCTGTATATCCTCAATTAACCCTTTTTCCACTGCATAATCATATAACGGAGAACCAGGATAAGGCGTGACAGGGCGAATGGTTCTCATCTGCGCACCATCATCGTGCTTTATTAAAAATTCTACGGCAGCGTTCAATGTTTCTTTATTATCGCCTATATGACCGAACAACATATTCAAACCAGGGCTTATGCCCGCATCTAATGTGGCCTCTATACCCAGGTTTATCTGTTTTATTGACAAGGCTTTGTTCATTTTTTTCAACACTTCATTGTCGTAGGCTTCAATTCCATAATTAATAAAAACACATCCCGCTTTTTTCATGGCTGCCAATATATCAGGGCTGGCGTAATTGAGCCTGCCGTTGCAATCCCATTTTATATCCAGGTTCGCCTTTAAAAAAGCGTCACAAATTTCAAGGGTGCGTTGTTTGGAAGACATGAGAAGCTCATCGGAAAAAGCAATGTAGGATATATGAAATTCTTTTTTCAAATATTGAATTTCTTCAACTATAGCCTCGGCACTGCGGGGACGAAAACCCTTGTCCATCCTGTAGCAGAAATTGCACGTGAATGTACACCCCCTTCCGGAAAGCAGCGGCATGACAAAATCGCTGTGGGTACAATGAGGCATCCTTAACAGCCTATAATACTCAATGGGAAAAAGATGATAGGCCGGC
>NZ_DDYV01000082.1:0-19027 GCF_002348205.1 Desulfobacter sp. UBA2225
GATGAATCCTGACGATGCCCGACAACTGATCGGCCTTCCGCAAGGCTATGCCTGTGACCTGGCCATTGACGTTTTCCATGAAAATGAGCAGGACGCCATTTTGTCGGACCTAACCGCTTCATTTTCCTGGCCGGTGGAATGTGTCACAAGATTACAGAGCCAAGGGCTTTATGCAGGCCGTTTGAATCGCGGCCGGACGCTTGTCGCCATTGCAGTGATTCCTGCTGTGCTGGCGTTGTGTCTTCTGGTTGCGGTCAACACCCGAAAATCAATGGGGCGGCAATCAGATCTTGGCATCATGAAGGCAATGGGCTGGACCACAGGTGATATTGTCCGATTTCAACTGTATCGGGAATTATCTGTCTGCCTGCCTTCGGCCGTTGTGGGCATCTGCCTCTCTTTTGTTCTGGCATACGGACCCGGCGCAGGCTGGGCCGCTGATTTTTTTCTTGGCTGGAACACCCTGCCCCCCTCTCTTTACCTTGAACCTACGGGAGCTGCAACCGTTGTGCTGGAAATGGCAGGGTTGATGTTGGTGCCCATGATTGCGTCGGCTTTTTTACCGGCATTAAAGGGAGCAACCGCCGATGTTCATGATATGATCAAAGAGACAGGCAGCCGATGAGTTCCGCAATTGCATGCCGCGATATATGCGTTGTCTTCCCCACGGGAAACAAAAAAAAACGCAGTGTACTGGACAAGATCAATGTCAATTTTCAGGCAGGCAAAATAAACATTATCACCGGCCCTGTTGGTGCCGGCAAAACCACCCTGCTCAATATCCTGGCAGGACTCACCCGGCCGACATCGGGGGAGGTGATTGTAAACAATAAAAAGGTTTCCCGATGGACCGGACCCCACAGGGAACGATGGCGGCGGCAAGCGGGCATTGTTTTTCAACACGATCATCTTCTCCATGACTTAACGGTGCTGGAAAATATCATGCTGCCCTTGATCCCACTAGGTTACCCACTGTCCACATGCCGACGCCAAAGCATGGAAGCACTTAAAAAAGTAGGGCTGTTGCACCATGCCGGCAGCTTAGCCAAATCCCTTTCAGGAGGGGAACGCCAGAAAACAACCATTGCCAGGGCAATCGTAAACCAGCCAAACTTTATCTTTGCGGATGAACCCTTTGCTCACCTGGATGCTGAAAGCAGCAGACAGATGATGGATCTGCTGCATCATCATGCCTGCCAAAATGCGGTTGTGATCGTTGCCGCCCACGGTTTAAACCAGGATACACTCCCGGAAAACGCCCTTTGCTACCGGCTGCAAAACGGTGTACTGAACCCATTGAGTTCCTGAGGCATATCATGTTTTGGCACCCTCTGTTTCTGGCCGTCATATCATCACAATTTATGGCACTGCTTCTGTTGCTTGCGGCCTGTCCCGCATGGTTGAACACGGCACTGAACTGGGATCCACTTGTCGCCAACCATCAACAATTGTCGCTGGAAACTAAGGCCGAAGGGGCCTCCATACTGGGAAGGGCCGCTTTCGGGTTATTCTTATTTTCCGGGGTGCTCCTTGTTTTCGGTATTGCCAATATCTTTCATGAGGATATTCCCGGCGCAATGTGCGGTACCGGCGTGTGTCAGGCAATGTCCGCCGATGGCAGCACCCGATTGCTGTTGTATAACGGTCTCTTAATAATGTTGATGAAACTATGGTATCAACTGGACAAACTCAATCGCATGCTTGCTCAGATGCCGTTAACCCAAATATCCGCCCGCCTGTTCCTGACCATTCCCGTGGTGGCTACATTAACATTAAAACAAACCTATGACTCATTTGCAGGGATCAGGCCGAACCAGCCGGTCGACTGCTGTGCCGTTGTTTACGATCAATTTTCAAACATAGAACAGGCAACCAGTATTTTCGGCCTGGGGGATCGTATGTGGCTCATTGCTTTCATTGTGCTTAACACGCTGCTTTTAATTGTGTCAGTGGCCTTAAGCGTTTCAAGGATTGACCGGCCTTGGGAAAGATCCGCACTGGCCGCCATCACCTGGCTGTGGCTGCCGGTGGCAGCACTGATACTGGTCAATGTTCTGTCAGCCTATCACTATGAAGTGCTTCATCACCATTGCCCATGGTGCCTGTTTCTTCCCGAGCATCATCTGGTCGGTTATCCGCTTTATGGCGGGATGGCCTTTATAGGAATGGAGGGGCTTACACTCTTCATACTTCCCCTTTTCGTGAAACACGACACCGGCATTTACCGGATCGCATTGAATCTTGGCCGTCAGGCAGCAAAAAAAATCGCCATGGCACAACTTCTTTTTCTGATTATAGCCGTGCTGCCCGTCATTGTCTGGCGGCTGCGCTATGGTGTATGGATGTCTGGATAAAATCCAAAAGACAAAACGCCTTTTTTTGTCATTCATGGCTATTTTTTCCAACTGATCATGACAATAGAAATTCTGAATCTTGATTTGAAATCTAAATATCTGCGATCAAAATCCTTTAAACACACCCCCTGATATGATAAAATTATTTTTTAAGAAAATGTTTCAACCTTTTTTTCTTTTGGAGTTAATATGGTTCGTTTCCCAAAACAATCGGTCTATTTATCGATCTTCACGCTCATTATAATATGTGTTTACGGGGCTGCCGGTCCGGTCTGCCGGGCGACACTGCCCACAGATCCCCCAGAGAAAACTGAGCTTTTTCCGGTTTATGACCTGATCAAACCCAATGTGACATTCTGGACAAATGTGTTTACCCAATACACCCGGGCCCAGGGCCTGGTCCACGATATGGAAAACCTGTCCATAATTTATGAAGAAATCAAACTCGACCCTGCCAAAACCAAGGAAGCGGCCCTGGCAAACAAGGCGATCAAAAAAAACGCCCTTGAAAAATATAGCACCATATTGACGACGCTTTCAAAGGGCAAGATTCCGGAAACGCCCATGGAAAAAAAAGTGGCAGCCCTGTTCCCGAACAAAACAAAACCCGAGGCGTTCGGGCAGGCAGCGAAAAGACTCCGGGTGCAAACCGGATTAAAAGAGCATTTCATGGAAGGGGTAATCCGCTCAGGTGCCCTGATAGATGAGTTTAAAATGATAATCAAATCCTATGGCCTGCCCGAAGACCTGGCCTACCTGCCATGCCTGGAATCGGCCTATGACATCCAGACTTATTCAAAATGCGGGGCTGCCGGCTTATGGCAGTTCACCCATTATACGGGCAAGCTGTTCATGCATATCGACGATGTGGTGGATCAGCGCCGGGACCCCATTGTCTCCACCCATGGGGCAGCCCAGCTTCTGAAAAAAAATCATGACAAGCTTGAAAACTGGCCCATGGCCATTACGGCATACAACCACGGCCTTTACGGCATGTACCGGGCAAAGGATAAGCACAAGACCTATCCTGCAATATACACAGATTACCGCAGCCGATCCTTTGGATTTGCCTCACGCAATTTTTATCCGGAATTTATCGCCGCCCGCCAGGTAGCGAAAAATTATGTTAATTATTACGGCAATATTACCCTGGATAAACCCGGCCAGAAGACCCGGTACAAGCTTAAAGGATATGTGGCGGCAAAGGATATTGTCCGTAAACTGCCGGTGGATCTGGAAACGTTGCAGGTGATGAACCCTGCGTTCAGGGAACCGGTCTTTGACGGCAGAAAACACATCCCGCCGAGGCAAACCCTGTATCTGCCCAAGCATATATCTCCGGATCTGCTCGACAAAACGCTTGGACCTTTATACCAAACGGCCCAGAGACCCACCCCCTTTCACCGGGTGGTCAGGGGAGATACCGCCAGCAGCATTGCCAAGGCCTACCAGGTCCCCCTTAAAAATCTGATCGCACTGAACGGTCTTGGCAAAAAAGCGGTGATCCATGTTGGCCGGACCCTGAAAATCCCGCAAATTTAATAAAACGATTACATCCCATGCTTTTTTTTCAGGCCCCGAAACTGGTCATAGGATATTCCAAGGTTTGCCGCGGCCTGTTTCTGGTTGAACCGGGCTGCGGTCAGAGCCTGGGATAAACGAAACCGTTCAAGAGCAAGCACTGCCTTCTTCAACGGCTGGCTGACCAGTTCCGCCAGTGGCAGGGCTGCATATTCATCGTTGTCCAATGCCGTTTCAGTTTCCCGGATTGACTTTTTATCAGCAGTCAAAGGGGTTGTCCGGCTTTCAGCTTGTTCGACTGATGCCGTCCCAGGCCCCTGCCCGGGCAGGGGGCCGTATGGCGATACAAACGGTGAAAAATCAATCCGGGTAATGACCGGGCCGTTTGTTTTATATACAGCGCGTTCCACCACATTCTTCAATTCCCGGACATTGCCTGGCCACCCATGGGCTTCAAGGTCATGGGCCGCTTTTTGCCCAAATTCCGGCACTTGATCAAACCCCAGCTCAAAGGCCATGCGTCCGGCAAAATGATTGGCAAGCAGCATGACATCCCCGTTGCGCACCCGCAACGGAGGAACATAAATCACCTCAAAAGAAAGACGGTCCAAAAGATCCTGCTTAAAATGGCCAAGACGGACCATTTGGGCCAAATCCACATTGGCAGCCCCCACAATGCGAACATCGGTATGGACAGGATTAACGGCCCCCACCCGTTCAAATCGGCCGTATTCCACCACCCGAAGAATCTTTTCCTGAACTTCCATCGGGATATTTCCGATTTCATCCAGAAACAGAGTGCCGCTGTCGGCCTGTTCAAACCGCCCGATCCGGCGGGTACCAGCCCCGGTAAACGCACCTTTCTCATATCCAAAAAGCTCGGATTCGATCAAGGTCGCGCTTAAGGCAGCGCAGTTCAGCGTAACAAAAGGCTTTTGCCAGCGCCGGGACAAAAAATGCAGCCGTGCGGAAGCCAGTTCCTTGCCTGTGCCGCGCTCTCCTAAAATCAGAACAGGCCGCTCAATCGGCGCGACTCGGGAGATCTGTTCCTGGAAATTTAAAAACGTCTCGGACTGGCCCAGAGCCTCGGACATGCTCACAGACTCGGTTCGGTTATCCGTCGAATCGGTATATGCCAATTCCATCCCTCCAATAATGGTCAATTAAACTAAATTTTAGTATTTTATACCATAAAACTATTAATAAAACCACCCAGAAAATCTCCCACAAAAACATAACCAATTGAAATTCAGCATAAATAAAGACCTAATGTCGTATGGCACATTTTCTGCTGTTAAAAATAACAGGCGCAACAAATTTAAACCCTTATACAAGGAGAATAAAAATGGGAATTTTTACACGCTTCAGAGACATTGTATCTTCAAACATCAACGCCATGCTGGACAAAGCCGAAGATCCTGAAAAGATGATCAAGCTCATGATCCGGGAAATGGAAGACACCCTGATTGAGCTTAAATCATCATGCGCAGGCACCATTGCCAATCATAAGAAAGTGGATCGTTTAGGGCAGGAGGCCCGGGAAAAAGAGGCGTTCTGGAACGAAAAAGCGGAACTGGCAGTCACCAGGGGACGTGATGACCTGGCCCGCCAGGCCCTGATGGAAAAACGCAGATTCAGCCAGCGCCTGGAAGTGGTGGAAACAGAACTCGTTGACCTTTCAGGCATGGTGGATCAGTACAAAAACGATATCACGGAACTTGAAAACAAGCTGAAATCCGCCCGGGAAAAACAGCGAATGCTGGTTCAGCGCCATATCCGGGCCCAGCATAAGAAAAGGGCCAGACAGGAAATCCGGAGAGCAGACTCCACCGAAGTCATTAAGAAATTTGAAGAGATGGAAAATCATATTGAGCGTATGGAAGCCGAAGCTGACCTAGTTGATTTTGGCAGACGATCCAGCCTTGAAACCGCCTTTGATGATCTGGACGCTGACGAGGAGATCGAAAATGAGCTCAATGCATTGAAATCCTCCCAATCCGCAGAAATTCATGATACAAAGTCCTGAGCTTAACCCTGGCAATTTCAAAGGAGAAATATGAGCCACATATTCATTGCAATCATCACTGTCGGCGGGTCAATCCTTGCCCTGATCATCCTGGGGATGATCATCATCGGCATTATCCGGGCAGCCAAAACCGGAGAGCTTTCAAAGAATCAGAAGGAGGCCCGGACTGAAGAGACAAGAATGATCCAGGACATATACAATGCCCTGCCAAAAATTGAGCAACGGGTTGAAGCCCTTGAAACCATACTCATCGAACGTGGACACCCAAAGCAATAACGGCTGTTTTCAACACACCTGAAAGGATAAAAAATGAGATACCATAAAAACCGTTATCACTATGCCGGGACCGAGATGAGAGGACGGGGAAGATCTGGCGGATTCCGTCAGAGAATAGACCGCCTGACCGCAGCCGAGGGCTTCTACCGTTCCAGACGAGGGATTATCTTCGGCGTTTGCAGAGGCTTGGCAGAACATTTTAACTTCTCGGTATTCTGGACCCGGGTCCTTGTATTGATCCTGTTCTTATTCACCGGGTTCTGGCCCGTAGGTGTCCTTTATCTTCTTGCCGGACTTCTACTGCAACCTGAGCCCGTCATTCCGTTGGAAAATAAAAGTGACGAAGAATTTTATCATTCCTATACCCGATCAAGATCCTCGGCCATTGAACGGATTAAAAGCAAATTTGACAATATTGACCGCCGAATTCAGCGCATGGAAGATACGGTCACGTCAAAAGAATTTGATTTTAAATAAAAACAATGTTAGGTAAGGAAGCAGAATAATAAAATGTATTGTTCTTTTCCTTTTTTTCGCCTGCCCGGCAACGGGCGGGCGTTTTTTATTGATGCATCAAAAAATTTCATCTTTTCCGGGTTTGTGTTCTTCCATGGCTGTTATTCCAGCAATCAATCACGGTTTGCGGACGTCGGCGGAGTAATTGCGTGTAAGCAACAGGATAAAAGTTTTAATGACATTGCTGTACCAATGTCAGGGTGTTTTTTGCATGGGCCTTAATGGCGGCATCTGAAAACCACCAGCACTGGACAGAACGATCTATAAAATTTGCAACCAGATCTTTCTGGTTTTAAATCTCAAATTGGGACATGGGAAGAAAGAGGTCTTTTTCTATACTTTATCCCCAAATATTCACCGCAGTTGAATCTGATTGAAATTTTATGGAAACATATCAGGTACTTTTGGCTATCAACATCTGCTTATAATGGTGGGCAACGCGGCGCTTTTGCCCTACCTTACCTGGCTGATTTTAGGCTGGAAGTAAAATCGCAAAAGTCCTTGATCGGGAACTTTACCTTGCTTTTCCCATGGTAAAATATTAAAAGTCCCTGATCGAAAACTTTTAACAAAAAGAGTCGCCCAATGCAACAGACAACCCCATCCACAAAAATTGAAACCCCCGAGGAATTAGGCCGATATCTGCTCAAGGAACGTCGGAATCTAAAATTAACCCAGAAAGAGATTTCAGAATTTACCGATGTGGGCCGCAAATTTGTACTTGAACTTGAAAAGGGCAAACCAACCGCTCAGATTGGAAAGGTCTTTGAGGTAATCAATGCCCTTGGCCTGGAACTCCATCTGGTTAAACGTGGAGACCTGTGATCATGGAATCACTGAATGTTTATTTCGGACAGATTCTGACAGGTATCCTCTCTCTTAACACGGATCGGTCATTTTCATATCAATATGATAAACATTGGATGGAATCGCAGGATGGATTTCAATTGTCCGTTTCCCTGCCCATGCAGGAGGCGCCCATCACCGGCAGCCATGTCCGTGCTTTTTTTGCCAACCTGCTGCCGGAATCCGCTGTAAGGAACAGAGTGGCCCGCAGCTTGGGGCTCTCTGAAAAAAATGATTTCATGCTCCTTAAAAAAATGGGTGGCGACTGCGCCGGCGCCCTTTCCCTGCTTCCGGATGGGATGTTGCCCGAATCGCCTGATCGATATGCTTACCGCCCCATGTCTGACAAGCAGTTGGCCGATGCCATCCGGCAGATCTCTGTCCGCCCTCTGCTGGCTGGAGAAGACAACATACGAATTTCCCTTGCCGGCGCCCAGGAAAAACTGGCCCTTTTTGAGACTGACGGCAGGTTCTCTATCCCTTTGAACAATGCGCCCAGTAATTGTATCCTGAAACCGGCGATGACCGATTTTGACGCGTCCATTGAAAATGAATGCTTCTGCATGTTGCTGGCCCGGGATATGGGTCTTCCGGTTCCCAAAGTGACAATTTTGCTTCTGAAGGGCCAGAAAGCCCTGGTTGTCCAAAGATATGACCGGCAGACGGAAAACGGCTCAACCGTCCGTCTCCACCAGGAGGATTTTTGTCAAGCCATGGGGCTCTCCCATGAATTGAAATACCAGGCCGAAGGCGGGCCGGGCTTCCCTGAATGTTTTAAAATGATCCGGAAATATTCCGCCAACCCGGTAAAAGATATTCAACTTCTGCTGAAATGGGTCTTTTTTAATTACCTTATCGGCAATATGGACGGCCATGCCAAAAATTTGTCCTTTCTCTACCATAAACGACAGATTCGGCTGGCCCCTTTTTACGATTTGATCTGTACAGAAATTTATGAAGGCCTGACAAAAAAAGCAGCTATGAAAATCGGAAACGAAAACCGGCCGGACTGGGTCATGGAACGCCATTGGATACGCATGGCCGATGATATCAAGCTTTCTGCCAATGTCCTGAAAAAACACCTGGCTGCATTCTGTACCCAATTGACGGATATTATAGATACCACTGTCACCGGTTTTATTCGGGAATTCGGCGAAAACGACCTGATCCGGTCCATTGCAGATAAAGCCGGAAAAAGAGCTGTTAAGACCATGAATTTATTTAAACCCAGAAAGAAGAAGGTACAATGAAACGGATGATCTGCGCCAAGGGCGGTGTCTAATTCAGGAATTCAGGAGACACAATGAAAGCGCCGGGATAAACTGTTAGAAAAGTCGGTGAAGCCTTTAAATCAACAATGCGCATTGTATTCGATAAAGCCTTGCCCAAGTGGAATTATTGTACAATTCCAAAAGGATGCTGAAAATGGGTAAGTTATTTAAAACTCGGGCTTAGTCATAACATCGGCCACAGCCTAGGTTGGGTTGAACGAAGTGAAACNNGTTCCTCAACCCAACCTACCAAAAAATTCGGATGACCTAAAATATGACCCATGCCTAAAACTCATTCCTAAATACGGATAATCAGGTGGTCGCCAGCTTTCAGTACCAGGGTGGGAAAAGGGATCAGGAAGTTGTTAAGCCCGCGTTCTACGCTCATGACTTTCATGGACCCATCGACTGCTATTTTATTATTTTTTCTAAAAGTTCTTTTGCGAGTTTTTTATATTCTTCTTCACTAATATCACCATCATCAAGTGCTTTTTTCATCCTTTTAAGTTTTTCATCCGCAATTTCTCGTTCTTGATCTGAAAAGTTTTTCCATGCCTTCCATGCTTTTGAAACAGCTTCATAAGAAAAGGTGCCGCCCGTAACAGCATAAACAACAATCCAACCTGTAGCTCCAATAACACCAGCAGGTGCGAATGCAGGTATACTGAGCAAAACACCAACGGCAGTTGCACCAGCTAATAATGATTTTATGAAAATATTATTTTGAATCGAAAGAGGGATGAATTTTAAGACGACTTCTTTGATTTGTTCTGCTGAAAGACGAACCATAAAATGATCTCCTACTTATTGAATTAATAACTTTGCGGCACCAATGTCAGGGTCTTTTGTGCATGAGCCTTAATGGCGGCATCTGAAAACCACCAGTACTGGACAGAACCATCCATAAAACCGTCAACCAGATCTTTCTGGTGGGGATGAAATGTGCGGCCTGCCACCCCACCCGGCAACACCGCCATCAGCTTTTCATCATCGCCCATATCCGCCACAAAACGCAGGGATGCGCAATGGGTCACGGCATAGGGGGTGTCAAAATCATACCACCCCCGATACAGCGTTTCACCGGAACCGCCCATGGGCATAGGTCCTGTGCCAAGCAATGCCTTCAGTCGCCCCTTACGGACAAGGGGATTAACCAGTTCAAGGGTATGCAAATCCCCCCATCGCCATTGGGCGGGGTTATGACCAAGAGCCTGGGACAATTCCTCCCGGGCGGCATGGGCGGCCCGGACAAAAAGATCAGCCATGGTTTCCGTTTTACCGGTAGTGCGTATATCATCAAAAAAAAGACTCTCACCGGCCAGCACAAACTGCAGGAGGCGCTCCTGCCAATAATACCAGGAATCCAACAGCGTCTGAACTTTTTGTGGCCCCAGATCATCTTCAAACACGGCCAGGGCAAAATGCCGGTATACGGCCTGGAAAATCAGCGGCCCCGATTTTTCAGGATCATCTTCAAAATCCCAGTCCGCCAGGATCCGCCCCAGATCTTTTGTATCTTCGTTTGCCAAAAGAATCCGCGCCATAACCGGGGTGATGCGCCGGGCCATTACATTGCCCGTATCCCTTTGATATTGCCACATATCAAAAAGAGTCTGTTTGTTTTTTTTCGCCATGAGTTCCTTTAGCCTTGCATAACGGAATGAGGGTGCAAAATAGGATGAATAATAATTGGGAAAGCCGGAGTCCACAGTTTTATTGTTGCAGGTTCCAACCCATTTTTTTTCTGGGTTGACCTGCCCGGGCATCTGATCCGGAGCAATCCACCCCAGCCAGTTGTCGGTGCTCTCTTTGACCACATGGGGAAATGTGCCGCCGTTTCTGCGCAAGGGAATCCGGCCGGATGCCTGGTGACCGATATTGCCGGAAGCGTCCGCAAACACCCAGTTAAAACAGGCCACCGCCAGGTCCTGCATGGCCCGGGAAAGTTCTTCGGCATTTTTTGCCGTAAGCAGATCCAGCAACCCGATATTAGGCGTCATGGACTCCATTGGCGCAAATCTGAGCGTAAACACCTTATTGCCATCCAACCCCTTGAGGACTTTAGACACCACCGGTCCCCGGCGGGTGGTCCGGATATCCAGATCTTCTGTTCGAAAGCCGCCGGGCTCCTTTTTATCTCTTATTTTCAAACATTCTTTAATATGCCCAAAGGCAATGGAATTGCTCCCTTCCAGATAATGGTCAGGATTTTCCGGATCCACGGTTTCAATATAAAGGTCCACCATGTCGCCATAATTGTTGGTGGCGGACAACGCAATGTGTTCGGTGCGTCCCACACCCATACCCGGGATGCCGGGAATCTGCACGCCAACGGCCCGGATACCGGGGCAGATCAGTCCTGCCGGATACCAGACACCCGGAAGCATTCTTGCGTCCAGATGGGGATCGCCGGACAGCACCGCAGACCCGGTCACGGATTTGTCCGGAGCCATGGCCCAGTTATTACTGCCCACCCGAAGCTGCCGGTCCCGGGCAAAGGCCAAAAGACCGGGATCAAACGGCAGGGACAAGGCAAGGTCCTCCTTGGGCGGCATGGCAATAAAGCCTTTGTCATCGGGGTCATCCACATTGATATTCAAAGGCAGAAGCATGGCGGTTTTTTCATACCCCAGGGTATCGAGCAGCATCTGGGAAATGATCTCCGTACTCAGGTTGGCTGCCGTGGAATATCCCATATAAAAGAGCATACCAAGGCAGTCTTCCACCTGCCATAAATCCGGCTTGATCCCGGCAACACGAAACTCCAAAGCAAGGTCCTCCGGGCATTTTTGTATGAAGGTATTTATGCCGTCCACATAGTGCTGGAACTGTTTTCGCAAGGCAGGATTCAATATCCGGGCCTGTTTTTTTGCCATGCGCGGCATTCCGATGGTGCGCATGCGGAGATCCAGATCCCTGGCCTGCGCCCCTGCCAGTTCGCACATCCGTCCTTCATAATACATGCGGTTCATCTGCATCTGGAAGAGCCTGTCCTGGGCCGTGACAAACCCCTGGGCGAAAAACAGGTCTGCGATATTTTCAGCATGGATATAGGCAATGCCGGAATCGTCCCGGGTTACGGTCACGGGCCGGCTTAAGCCGGCAAGGTGTAATTGCCCCTCTTTTTGGTAACCGTTAAACTGCGGCAGAAAGAAAAAAAGAATCACACAACAAACCACCAGCAATGCGGTGACGACACTGACACGCCGAATCCATTTCATGGCGACTCCTTGGGTATTTTTAAAAGCACCCCATCATATGCCCTTGGCCCCGGCAATGTCAACAAAGGCGAATACGCTTACAGGACAATCGCATCTTAAAAAATACAGTGAATCTGCAATTGAACAGATTCTTAACTTTTTCAAGCAGGCACAATATATGGTGGACGGATAATCTTAGAAAAAATGTGGACTAACAGGGATAGTCTGGGGGTCTCATAAGCCTAAAAAACAGACCTTTTCCTGAAGGTAGTCTTTAGCTTAAACCCCTCGGTTTAATCTGCCCAATTTGATATTTCAGATCACCAATAACAAAAGTAGTCAACGCTTTTACTGGTAAGGGTTACACCCCACATAAATAGACATAATGTGGGGGGTTCCAATTCCTATGGATTTCTAAAATCGGCGATTTGAACCTTATGATAAAAGGATTGGTGGAGCGCCATCGGAACCAAGCCCCTCTCCATCGATTTATTGGCCGCCTGTGTCGAACTCCTGCATTTGGGTATCCAACCCTGTGAAGTGATCTTGGTTCCCTTTATCAAACCAGAAGTCCAATATGTTACCGATTGCTTCAGTTCTCTGGATTTTGGCAATTTCCTTGGTATTTTCTTCATCAAACGGTGCCCCAAGACCCTCAAGATAGGTAGCTGTTCCAACAACAACATAGTCAAAATTCTTCACGTGAGCGTAATCACCCAGGAGGGAGTCAGGATCAAACTCCCACTGTTGACCAGGAACTAAGCCGAGGCGGTAAACAAACGGACATGGTATCTCGAAGTAAATTTGTCCATTCGGTTCCACATGTCGCAGAATATGCTGAGGTGCCAGGAACCCAGCGTCTACCTTCAGCATGATCGTAGATTGTCGGTTAGGTGTGCTCTCACGGTAAACGGGAATTTGCAGGATCGCGTTCTCATATGGGCCGAGCCCATCGGGCGGAAGGACGGGCGGTACGTCAACGCCGTCGATTATCATGCAAATCTTGCCGTCACTTGCCATCGCTATCATGCGCAGGTCCCCATCAAATGAGACCTTCGGGAGACACGTCAGATAGACGTAGCCAACATTTTTTAACTTTTTGTTGCCTTGGATATTCCATTGGGAAAGTTTGAATCTCCCAGAGCTGAGAATCGCGTTCTTAGCCGCATCAGATGTGTGATGATAGAGATGAAGAAGAATTTGATTTTCCCCAAACCATTCGAATTCGCCCGTTGAATATTTCGCCAGGTCCTTCGGTCCTGTTATCTGGCACCGATACAGTTCTGATCCATCTTGGTATCGGCGGACAAACTTGTCGTTGGCAAAATCCAGTTGGAGTGTTTGGCTACAGGATATGTCGACATAGAAGCGCCCCTGAATCTCGTTATCCATTTTGGCAAATATGTTCGGCATGAAAAAGAGGGGTTGTATCCAAACAGGAGTGGGGGATTCCAACAGGATGAGATCTGGGATGACGATTGAAAAAGAGGTCCCGTGTACAAGTTTACATTTAAGGAAGCCTGCGTACTCTATATTCTCCAGATCACGGGCACCGGTGTTGTTCATGTACCAGTGGTTGTTCCCGGTCTCAATGCGATTGAAATGCTTGTTTACCTTACCATTCATTATCTCTCCGCTCCGAGTTCACGCAGTTGTTATTCCATTTTTAAAGTCACATTTTAAACTGTTCAGTAGCACTGAATAAAGCAAAGTGTCTCTCACTAAATCTGATTTTAGGGTATTTGATCTATCTATATGGAAAATTGTAAATACTGAGTCTAATAAGTTTCGAATATTTGTTAATATTTTGAACTTTCTCATTTGTTCATCGTTCGTATTTACCGGAATGGCAAAAATTGAATTATAGGCAAAATGATACCGAAAATCAGATGCAATGAAGGAATGAAAGTTGTCCTTATAAAATATTATTGCCGAGATTCTATTAAGGTAGTCAATTGGGATCTTAACTTCAGTTCTTGCTAATTTAGAGTGCAACAACCCTGAATATGAATTTAAAAGTAAACTAATTGGTTCATTCAATCCCGAAGTTTTGAAATCGTTGTATGTCCAGTTTATGAATAGCAAGTTCATTCGATTTTCAGTAACTGGTGGAAACTTTGATGCTGCGCTTATAATAAAATCTCTTAACTTTAAGATATTGGGATAAACGAAATTTACATTTTGAGATTCGACTAAAGTTTTAAATTTATCGAGGCTTGTTTTTTTAAGAATTACATTTGGGCGTATGTATAGTTCATCACTCTTATTTAAATTTTTTTGATTTTTAAAACCCGGAGTTTTTACTTCTACTGCTATTTCGGTGCCGTCTTCAAGGCAGAGAACTGCTTCAGGATTAGTACTTTTACCTTCAATTAATTTCGGTTCATAGCTGAGATTTTTTATTTTACTGGTATATGAAGCTAAATAGTTTAAAACATGTACTTCTGATAGGGCTCTGATAAACTGTGCTTCGTCGTAATTTTCTTTACCAGCAGCCATTTGGTTTGTTATGAATTCCTTTGCAACTTCTTCTCCGAACAATCTTTCAAAAATAGTAAGCTTATTAGAGAGATTTATTATAAAGTTTTGTCCAAAGAGTTCAAAGTTTTTACCAAATGTTAATCCCGCTTGATATTCATCAACGAAGTGAGAGTACTTTGAAAAATAATCAAAATCATTTTTCAGCGCTTTAATCATAAAATGATCGTTGGAGTACTCATTCAGCAAGCCTTGGGACAACAACGAATCAATATAATTTATTAACATTATGATCCTTGCTTTAAAACTTCAGCGGTTGAAATAGAGACAGTGACATAGCATTAATTATATTACTGCACGTTTTTAGACGGTTTGACCTATACTTTGCGCGGTCAGATTTTCGGATTTTGATATGACACGCTATATTTGCTAAAAGCCAATAACAGCAAGCTTGTAGAACAAAAATCTACTTGCAGGAAAAACCGAAAACCATACCGCGAGCAGTATAAAATCTGATTCTATTATATCGATGGCTCAACAACCCGAATTGGTAAGTGAAACGCTTGGACATATTGCTTTTACCTGAATTTCAGACTTGTCAGGCTAAAACACAATTTGTAGACATTTTAATGGATATCCTGCTTCCATATAATTTACAAGAAAAAATATTTGGTCTATGAAATGCGAATAATGCGATTTCCGTTTGAGAAATACCAAGGTCACCAATGATGGTATTTATGCTCGCCCAACTCTATTTCAAAACAGCATTCAATAACAGAAGCATTGTGGGGTGGAAGCCTTTTCGAGCTTCAATATTCCAAACACATTTTAAGGCGGACAAGAACATCCGCTGCAATTTAATGAAAATCAGTACTGTTAGCCTGCAAAATAAGTAATATCGGGCTCATTTCTTTTAGGTGCCCTGGCATATTTTATTTTTGGTATTCCAACCATGAGCGCTCCATGACAAGTATGGTTGTCAGGCAGCCCCAGTTTTTCTGATAGACCCGGCCACTGAGCAGCGGCATAATTGACATAACCAGCCCAGCAACTTCCCAGACCAAATGCCGGTAAGGCAAGTTCAAGGTAAGCAAGGGCGGTATGACAGTCGGCCGAAGCACTTCCGAATTCATTGGATGCATAGGCAAAGACGAGCTGAGGTGCATCCCTGCATATTCTGTCAACACCCAGATTCCATTGTTTGATTACTCTATCAAAATTCATTATTGAAGCTTTCTCAAGATGCTTCTTCAGGACGAAATTCATCCAGTCTATGACCTGAGAGGCAATGTCTTTAACATCCTCTTCTTTGTCAAACACCAACCACTTAACTGGTTGCTTGTTACTGCCCGTCGGTGCGCAGCATGCAATTGAAAGGGCCTTTTCAAACAGATCTTTTGGCACAGGTTGTTTTTTATACACCCTGATGGATCGCCTGGATCTTAAAAAATGTTCAGCCTGTGCTGATGTTAGAATCAAATCCTTTTGAATGGGTAGGCAGTCTTGCGGTGAGATCGTTTCAAGGTGAAACGCGCCTTTGGGGCATATGGCAACACAATGTCCACACTGGATGCATAATTCTTCGGCCCCCTCTATAAGAAACGGGCCTTCATTTTTCATTTCAATAATTTTTGCAGGGCAGTCAAGCGCACAAAGCCCATCCTTGTCACATTTGTCATAATCGATTCTAAATAGGGGCATGTTTTATTATCCTTTTGATCAAAATCTCTTCAATGTAATATCATTACGAGGATAAATTAACCTCAGATTTTCCATGTTTAATCCACGCATTGCCAAATATAGCACTGATACGCATTAATCTTGTCATTCAATCGCTTAGACAAAAAGTCGCTGCCAAATCTTAATTCATCCAAGATCAATTTAGCCTGGCCCAGATATTTTTTCCTTTTCTCTGTTGTCCAATAGGGTGGTGGGGGCTGGAGGTTGGTTATCCTGTCAGCCATTTTGACCATCCAGATTTCTTTGGGTTGGAGTTTTATCCGTCTCAAGCTGTCTGACATTTGATGTTGTTTTTCAATTTTTTTATCTTTGGTCAGGGCAAGAATGCCATCTGCAATATGCTGTCCGAACTCTGATAGCAGTTCCTCATAAGTGGTATCTGTATCCTCAATGGTATCATGGAGGATGGCAGCTTGAACGGCAAAATTTCCATCCATACCGGGTTCATGATTTAAAGCGGCCATGATTTCCATACTGACCATACTGAGGTGTGCTAAATATGACCATTCAGTACCAGGGACCAATTGCCCCTTATGTCTTTCAGCAGCGAACCTGTAGGCCTTTATATATGCTTCCTGCGACCATCCGTTGTTTGTTTCTTTCATGGCAATTTCTTCTATTCCGTATTTAAATTCATCGTCAGAAAGCATGAATTAATTTTATCATTTTCATATTTGTTTTCAAGTATAGGGAGGCGTTGCCTATATTGATAGAAACCTGTCAATTCAGATGATCATGATCCTGCATTTTTCAGTAATGGCAATAAAAAATAGGATTTGTATGGGAAGAATGTTATTTATTTAAGAGCCTTTTAATTGATCAAAATCTGTATGGGGTGAATTTGAAAGACATAAATCGCAGAATCAGCCGTGAGTAGAGAAAAATGGGTGCAGAAAGGACACAGACCATAAGGCAGGAGATTATAGCCTTTCTCAAAGCTGGACCTTTAACGATACGAGATATTTCCCAATCTGTAGGTGTAATGGAGAAGGATGTTTTCCATCATCTGGAATTCATCGAAAAGACCCTTGGAACTCAGAATAAAAAGATACAGATGAAACCTTACTCCTGTATGGATTGCGGATTCGAATTTAAAAACAGGAAAAGATTCAAAAAACCTGGTAAATGTCCAATCTGTAGATCTGGCAGAATAGCCCCGGCTATTTTCTGGATTGAATCTTAAATCGTACAGGCTGTTGTTTGTCCGTTAAATGTTCAGAATGTAGGTGAGATGGATAGCCGTTAATACGCCGCTATACAATTGGGATAGTGAATCAGGATAATATGGAGGGAAAAATGACACAATTTATATTGGCAGTAGTGGTACTATTGGCATGTCTTTTTGGTACAGATGTCTATGCTCAAGCAAATCAGACAGATGTAGTTCCAACGTCTGAAGGGGATTTGAAAATGACCTTAATTGGCCATGGGAGCCTCATGTTTGAACACGGTGAAAAAATAATTCATGTTGATCCATGGACTAAAGTTGGAGACTATGCATCACTTCCTAAAGCGGATCTTGTATTGATTACTCATCATCACAGCGACCATTTGGATACAGTTGCTTTGGAACAGATAAAAAAAGACAACACCATTACTGTCATGCCCCCAAAATGCGCTGAAAAAATTAAAAACCTATACGAATCCTCACCGATCCTTATGACCAATGGGGACAAAAAAACATTATACGGATTTTTAATTGAGGCTATTCCTGCATACAACTTGGTTCATATGCGTGACAATGGCGTCCCCTTTCATCCCAAGGGTGAAGGAAATGGATACATCATCACATTCGGAGATAAACGTATTTATGTGGCCGGGGACACTGAAAACACTGGGGAGATGAAAGCTTTGAAAAACATTGATGCAGCCTTTATTCCGATGAATTTGCCATATACCATGGATTCAGCAATGGCGGCCGATGCCGTTAAAGCATTTAAACCCAAATTGGTTTACCCCTATCACACTACAAGCAATGAGGAGGACCAAGTGCCGGGCTTCATAGAACTGATGAAAGGGTTTGCAGAGGTTACCATCCGAAATATGAAAATTAAATAAAGTCTATGGTATTGGGCCGACCTACAAGGGGTAACCGCAACATTCGCGCAATGAGGGGTCATCTGTAGATAAAGTCTATACAAACAGTGCATTATAAGCCGTGCTATTTAATCCTTAACCCGGTTTTCTGTTCCATTACCGCCCAAACCCATGTCAAGGCTGAGCAGATATTTCCAGATTGACATGATTCCTGGTCTACCGTTGGTATCGATACTTCATCACTGACTGCATGTTACGAATCACCAGGAATGCTTCTTTAAGGCGGTTGCGATCAACGTGTGAAAGGTTGTCCGGTGATACAAAGTTCTCCATTTCCTTGCCGGCTTTGACCTGTCTTGCCTGGTGCTGAATGCGCAGATTGCTTATAAATTCAAGCGCATCATGCAGATCCCCGGCACTTTCGATAGAGATAGCGTTACTGCTTTCCATCAAATCAATGCGATCCATGGTATTGATTGCGCTACTGCACTGGGCAAGGGCGTAGACACGGACAAGATCCACAATAGGGACAATGCCGTTGAGCTTGATATCAAATGTATGGTCGTGTTCTCCTCCTTTGATTATAGTTCCGGTCATACGACTTGATATTTTAGATAGAATCGTGTAGTATAATCGCGTCCGAAGTTTATCCAAAGGTAGCACGACTATGTCGATTCTCAATTTTGTTCATCAAAAGCAGCATCATCCTGCCAGAAAGCATCTTCAACATCACGAGTTTTCCTTATTAACCCAGCGCAGGTT
>NZ_DDYV01000308.1:0-6387 GCF_002348205.1 Desulfobacter sp. UBA2225
CCTGAATATCTCAAATCCCTTTGATCCGTCCCAGAATATTATGGGCGGAACCCGTTATTTGAAGCGGATGCTCATTCGGTATAATGAGAAACTTGCCCTGGCGCTCGCCGCCTATAACGCAGGTCCATCGGCTGTGGACAAATACAACAAAATTCCACCCTATGAAGAGACCCAGACCTATGTACAAAGGGTGATGTCGTTGTATTCACGGTATAAAAGCAGCTGAATATCAGTCTCAGACTTTGATCGTCTTTATAAAATCAAGCAGTTTGTCTCGCATTTCCGGTCGTTCAAGGGAAAAGGAAAGATTAGCCATTTGAAACCCGACCTTGTCGCCGCAGTCAAACCGGGTGCCCTTGAATTTATATCCAAAGATCGGTTGTTCGGTTAAAAGTCCCTTCATGGCATCGGTGAGCTGGATTTCACCGCCGGCACCGGCCTGTTTTTTTCCAAGATATTCCCAGATTCTCGGGGTAAGGATGTACCGGCCCACGATGGCCAGGTTGGACGGGGCGTCTTCGGGTTTTGGTTTTTCCACCATATCATTGATTTTTACCATATCCTCTTCCAGAGGGGTTGCATCGAGAATGCCGTATTTATCGGTCTGATCCTTTTCCACTTCCATGACCGCGGCAATGGATGCCCGGAACCGTTCAAATTTTTCCACCATTTTCGTGAGTACAGGCTTATCCGGGGTTTGGATCATATCGTCGGCCAGAAGTACGGCAAAGGGTTCATCCCCCACAATGTCCCTGGCGCACCAGATGGCATGGCCAAGCCCTAGGGGATCATGTTGGCGGGTGTAAACAATGGTACCGGTTCGGGGGACCAGTTCATTGACCTGCCGCAACAAGTCTGTTTTCCCCTTGGTTTTGAGCATGGTCTCTAACTCATAGCTGCGGTCAAAGTGATCTTCCAGGGCTTTTTTGCCCCGGCCCGTGACAAAAATAATTTGCTCAATACCGGCTGCAAATGCCTCTTCAACAGCATACTGGATAATGGGTTTATCCACTACGGTCAGCATCTCCTTGGCCATGGCCTTCGTAGCCGGGATAAACCGGGTGCCAAGACCTGCTACCGGAAATACCGCTTTTTTTACTCTCATAACGACTCCTTGAATATTTGATACTGAAATTTTCCCTGATTTTCGGGGCAGGGCCTGTCAGAGCAGGCCTAAATATTTTGTTGGTGTTTGAACGACTATTTTCGTCGAAGGTTTTTATGTTCAAACAATTTTTATATTTTTAGATTAGCAGAGGCTGTCGTGTCAAACTCAAAATGAACAATCCTTTAGGGACTTGGGCTTCTTTGGCTGGATGCATCAGGCTATCCGATTGACATTATTGCCTATTTCCAGTATGGTATTTGATTTTTATATTGCTTGTTATTAATTGATAAGGAAATAGTGAATGAACGCTGAAAATAAGACAGATGCAACCCAGGCCCGGGCGGAAATTCCGCCGGAGCAGCTTAGCCTTAAAAGCCGGTTTAAATTCAAATGCCATAAAGGCGTCTCCTGTTTTACCGAGTGTTGCAGGGGGATTGATATTATGCTCACCCCCTATGATATTTTAACCATGCGCAAAAAATTGGACATTGATTCGGAGAAATTTTTGTCCATATTTACCACCCCCCAGCTTCTTGAAAAAGCGGATATGCCCGTGGTGACCCTCAAGCTCCTTGATGATGAGCGTAGGTCCTGCCCGTTTGTTCAGGATAAGGAGGGATGCATGGTTTATGAAGACCGTCCTACTACCTGCCGGTACTATCCCCTTGGGGTGGGCGCTTTGAGTTATTCCGGCGAACAGAAGGATAACGATCAGGATGAGTTCTTTTTCATGATCAAGGAACCCCATTGTAAAGGCTTTGATGAACCGGACGAATGGACCGTAGGGGAATGGCGTGAAGACCAGGGCGTCGATCTGCGTGATGAGGTCAATGAAGGTTGGCTGGATCTCATGGTCCGTAAAAAATCTTTGCCGTCCAGCATGCAGCTGTCCGAACAGGCCAAACAGATGTTTTTCATGGTCTGCTATAATATCGATAAGTTTAAACGGTTCGTGTTTGAATCCTCTTTTCTTACCCGGTACAATATCCCGGCAGAACGGGTGGCCCAGATTAAAGATGATGATGTGAAACTGCTTCAGTTCGGATTTGAATGGTTAAAAACCACTTTTTTCCATACCGGAGAGGCTATGTTTAAGTCCAAAGAGAACGGCGGGGACTCAACGGGGTCATTAACTTAAGCGTTAATGGCAAGAAACTGGAAACAAGAAACAAGAGGGTGAATCACCTTTGGCGCCCATTTTTATGCCTGTCTACCAGCCAATAGTTTCCGAGTTTCTCCCCTCAAAGCCAAACAGGCACGCCGCAGATAAAATGCTACGGGACCGTGTTTGGACGAAAAGTTGCCCAGATGCAAGGCGCAGAAGAATTTGCAACCGGAGCATACTAAAGTATGTGAGGATTGTAAATTCTTCTGCAACGCCGCAGATGGGTGACTTTTCGTTCAAACACTATTAATAATTATACCACAACGCTTTATGGGCCGACGTATCATTCAGGCGGGCGTCAATATCCAGATTAAAGAAAGAGGCAACCGGCGCAAGAATTTCAGGATTGTCTGCCTGCACTTTTTTTAAAGCGGAAAGCGCCATATCAAATCCTTTTTGGGTCATTTTCCCCAAGGGCTGGCGGCATGGGCCGGACGGCATGCCAAGGATCTGCATCATGGTTTTCAGGGGCAAAGGATTTCTGGCCCGGCACTTGACAGGTCCGTACTTGCTTTCCTCTTCGGTAGTGATGACCACAAGATTCAGCAACGGAGACAATGCGGTCTCAATAGCCAGTGCTTCTTGGGTTTTACCCTGGTTAAGCAGTTCAACCATTTGGGTCATGAATGCCGGTGCAATATTTGACATGACTGAAATTGCACCGCAGGCCCGGATCTGTTCATCTGCCATGACTTGGCAGACCAGGGCATCGTCTCCGGAAAAGATATTGAAACCGTCCCCGCAAAGTTTTCTGGTCAGCTTCATGTTGTCTATATTTCCGGTGGCTTCCTTGACACTGGTTACATTGGCACAGTTGTCCGCAAGTATGGCAAGATCCTGGGGCAACATTTGTGCACCGGTACGTCCCGGAATAATATAAGGAATGATATTCAGGCCCGGGGTTTCCCTTGCCACCGCCTCGTAATATTCCCGCCGGATTTCAAGGGAGGAGGGCCCGTTGTAATAGGGATCCACCAGAAGGACACCGTCCACGCCCTGTTCTGCGGCATGGGATGTACCGGTTATGGCTTCAGCCGTGTTGTTTGAGCCGGTGCCTGCGATGCACTTGCACTTGCCCCTGGTCTGTTTGGCAATCAAATCAATAACCAGATTATGTTCTTCCCATTTAAATGTCGGGCTTTCACCAGTGGTGCCGGTGGCAAGAATTCCGGTAATCCGGTTTTCAATCTGGAAATTAATGAGCCCGGACAGGCCGTCCCGGTCCAGATCTCCTGCCGGGGTGAACGGGGTGATAAGTGCTGTGTAGCATCCTTGTTCCATAACTTACAAACTCCTGATGGTTATTTGCGCGGCAAGCGCGGATAAAACAATTTGCCCAAAAAAGTTGTGTCAACTCTTTACAGGGCAGGCACTAAGTTTCCCTGAAAGACCTTGACACCCGAATAAAAAAATTTATTATATAAAAATTTTGTATAAACACAATAATAAAGTCATAAAATAGCCAAAGGAGACATAAATGGCCGATTCCAGAAACCTGCCTAAAAATGCAGACGAGCAGATCGCACGGCTCAGACATGCACTGGTCCAAAATGCCGAATGCGGCACAACCCATTATAATCTGGCTGTTGCGCTGATCGGCAAGCAGGAGTTTGCGGAAGCGGAAAAAGAACTTCATGACGCCATAGACTGCAGCCCCTCCCTGTCCGAGGCTTATGTGCAGCTTGGGGGCATTTGCCTGCAGCGGGGCGATCTTGAAGGATGTTTCCGGTTCAATCAGCAGGCCACCAAGGCCCGGGCCGGCTTTGCCGAAGGCTATGCCAACATGGCCTTTGTTCTGCTGCAGCTGGTGGACGGCAAGGATGCCAAGGAGGATGAGGAAAAAGTGGAGAAGGCCATTAAAAATCTAAAGAAGGCCATTATCCACAATAAAAATTTCATCCAGGCATACACGACGTTGGGAACCGCCTATTTTATGAAAGGACTGGTGGAAGAGGGGGTCAAGGCCAATCTTCAGGCCCTGTCCGTGGAACCTAACTTCCCCATTGCCCATAACAACCTGGCCGTGGCCTATCTGGAACTTAAAGATTACAAGCAGGCCATCAAACATTGTGATATTGCCGTGGATTTAGGTTTTGAAGTCAACCCGGCATTGCTGGATGAGCTTGCACCCCACCGGGGCATATAATCACACCGTGATGACAGGTTTTTATTGACATGCGGACTTATAAATTCTATATCAGCTATGTTATTTTGCTTATAATGTCTGCTTCAAGGCGTTAATTTTTTCACTAATGCTTTGGAATGATAGAGAAAAGAATATTAATGAGAAGTTTGGAAAATCTTTTCATTGTTGCATGTAAATCAACTTTTAACGGAGGTAAGTAAATGGCTAAGCATGAAACTCCTTTCTTAGACCAGCTGGAAAGCGGCCCGTGGCCTAGCTTTGTTTCTGACCTGAAACAGCAGGCAGAAGTCAGAGCCAAAAACGAAAAAGGCGTTGAATTCCAGATCCCCCAGGATTGTGTAGACGATCTTCTTGGTGTTTTAGAACTTTCTTACAAACATGGCCGTACCCACTGGAAACACGGCGGCATCGTTGGCGTATTCGGATACGGCGGTGGCGTTATCGGTCGTTACTGCGACCAACCCAAACTGTTCCCTGGTGTTGAGCATTTCCATACCATGCGTGTAAACCAGCCTGCCGGTAAATACTACACCACCGAGTACCTGAAAGCACTGACTGATCTGTGGGACTTCAGAGGCTCCGGAGTTACCAATATGCACGGCGCCACCGGCGACATCATCCTGCTGGGTACCACTACTCCCCAGTTGGAAGAAGTGTTCTGGACACTGACCCACGATATGAACCAGGATCTGGGTGGTTCCGGCTCCAACCTGAGAACCCCTGCCGACTGCCTTGGCTCTTCCAGGTGTGAATATTCCTGCTACGATACCAGCGCACTGTGCCATTTCCTCACCAATGAATATCAGGATGAACTGCATCGTCCGGCATTCCCGTACAAGTTTAAATTTAAACTTGACGGCTGTCCCAACTGCTGTGTTGCTTCCATCGCTCGTTCCGATATGTCCTTCATCGGTACCTGGAAAGACGACATCCGCATTGATCAGGACGCGGTTAACAAATATGTTGAAAAAGACCCTGCATATCCTGCCAATGCCGGTGCCCACAAAGGTAAAGACTGGGGTCCCTTTAACATTCAAAAAGAAGTTATCAGACTTTGCCCCACAGGCTGCATGAAGTTTGAGAACAAAACCCTGACCATTGACAATGCCAACTGCACCCGCTGCATGCACTGTATCAATGTTATGCCCAGAGCCCTGAAAATTGGTAAAGAGACAGGTCTCTCCATTCTTGTTGGCGCCAAGGCTCCGATCCTTGATGGTGCCCAGATGGGTTCATTGCTGGTTCCCTTTGTTGAAGTCAATGCCGACAATGATTACGAAGAAATTACAGAAGTCATTGAAAACGTATGGGATTGGTGGATGGAAGAGGGCAAGAACCGTGAACGTCTTGGTGAGCTGATCATGCGCCAGGGCTTCCAGAAACTTCTGGAAGTAACAGGCATCGAAGCGATGCCCCAGCATGTTGCCTATCCGAGAACCAACCCCTACATCTTCTGGAAAGAAGAGGAAGTAACCGGCGGTTGGGAACGTGACGTTGAAGAATACAGAAAACATCACTTAAGATAAAAAGGGAGATATATAATGGCATTTATTTCTACAGGGTATGATCCCAAAAATCCGATGGTGAACAGAATCACCGACATCGGTCCCAAAGACTTTAACGAATTTTATCCTCCTGTTATCGCAAAAAATAAAGGCAAATGGTCTCATCATGAAATCCTGGAGCCCGGCGTGCTAGTTCATGTCGGCGATTCCGGAGATGAAGTATATACCGTAAGGGTTGGCGGTGCCCGCCTGATGTCCACAAGTCACATCAATGAAATCTGTGAGATTGCCGACAAACACTGTGACGGATATGTTCGTTTCACCACCCGTAACAACATTGAGTTCATGGTTGATTCCAAGGACAAAGTAGAGCCCTTGAAAAACGATCTGGCTTCCAGAAAGTTCCCCGGTGGTTCCTTTAAGTTCCCCATCGGTGGTACCGGTGCCGGCGTTACCAATATCG
>NZ_DDYV01000272.1:0-3772 GCF_002348205.1 Desulfobacter sp. UBA2225
CAATCTTAAAAAAAAGGTGTTTATGATCAAAAAATTTTTCAAGCCTGAACGGGTCCGGCAGATTCCGCCCCAAACGCTTGAATCCCTGGACCCGGATTTGCGTTTTAAGTTTAATGTGAACACGCCTGCCGACCTTGAAACAGCCAGGTGGATGGCCCAGGATCCAGACCCGGGGTATGGACGGGGGTAAAGAGAAAATATATAAGGAGGATTCATGGATTTACCTGCAATGATAAACCAGATGAGAAATCACCCGGATTTTTCCAAAGCCGGGATGGTGCTTTACCATAACGGGGTGGTCCGGGACAGCTCCCGGGACGGTCGGACTGTCACGGGTCTGACTTTAACCGTAGACCGGAAAAAATTGGATCGGATTATAAACGAGACCCGGGCCATGCCCGGTATTGTGGAGGTGCTGGTGCATATCAATTCGGATATGCCGCTGATGGTGGGCGATGACGTAATGTTTCTGGCCGTGGCAGGCGATATCCGGGAACATGTTATTGACGCCCTAACCTTGGCCCTGAACCGCATAAAAACAGAAGCCACGGCCAAAACCCAAGTGTTTGCCTGATTGGGTTAAACGTTTAAAGGAGTTGATGTGAACGACTTTACCCATATTGACGGCCAGGGCCGTGTCCGGATGGTGGATGTGGGGCAAAAACCTCCCACAAAACGTGTTGCCGTGGCAAAAGGGAGGGTTTTCATGTCCCCGGACACCCTGACCGCCATTGTGGATGAAAAGGTAAAAAAGGGGAATGTGCTGGAAACAGCACGCATTGCAGGGATCATGGCGGCCAAGCAGACCTGGTCCCTGATTCCCATGTGCCATCCCCTGAACATCACCCATGCCCGGGTGGATTTTTCTGAGGATAAGGAGAACAGCTGTATTCACATTGAGGCGGAGGTGTCGCTGACCGAAAAAACCGGGGTGGAGATGGAAGCCATGACCGCTGTCAGTGTTGCGGCCCTGACCATCTATGACATGTGCAAGGCCTATGACAAGGGCATGGAGATATCCAACATTCATATGGCCTTTAAATCCGGCGGAAAAAGCGGCACGTACACGGCACCTGAAACATCTGCATGATTGATTTTGCCCACATGACCATCAGCACGGGGAATCTGGCCTTCTTAGGAGCAGGGTTTGGGCTAGGCCTGTTAACAGCTCTGGTTCTTGTTAAACTGGTCATGCATTTTTTTTCAGACCGGTTCAAGGCGTTGTCCAACAAGGCGCTTTATGAAAATTCCCGGCACTTCATGGACATGGCCCAGTCCCATTTCGGCGGTTATGTCCGGGAAGCCCATCAGGATTTCAAGGTCAAAGAGGAGGCATTCACCCGGGCCGTTGATCCGGTACACCGCATGTTAGACCGCTATGAACAGCGGCTTGGCACCATGGAAAAGGACAGAAGCCAGGCCTTTGGCGCCATCAGTCAGTATTTGTCGGATATGGCAAAAACCCAGCACCAGCTTGCCAAAGAAACGGATAACCTGGTTAAAGCCCTGCGGGTGCCCCATGTCCGGGGCAGATGGGGGGAAGTGACCCTGAAACGGGCAGTGGAACTGGCCGGCATGGTCGACCATTGTGACTTTATTGAACAGGGCGTGCAGGGGAGCGGCAAGGGGGCGCTTCGCCCGGACATGGTGGTGAAACTGCCCGGCAACCGTCAGGTTGTGGTGGATGCCAAGGTACCGCTCATGGCGTATCTGGATGCCCTGGAAACAACGAATGAAGCGGCCCAGAAAGAAAGGCTTGATGACCATGCCCGCCAGGTGATGGCCCACATTATCCAGCTGGGATCGAAAAATTATGCAGCCGCCTTTAGCCCAAGCCCTGAGTTTGTGGTCCTGTTTATCCCCGGGGAAAATTTTTTTTCTGCCGCCCTTGCGGCCCGGCCGGATCTTATTGAAAAGGGGGTAAGCCACGGCGTGATTCTGGCCACGCCCACCACGCTGATCGCCCTGCTGAAAACCGTGTCCTATGTGTGGCTTCAGCAGGCAGGTCATGAAAACGCCCGGGCCATCCGGGAACTTGGTCTGGAGCTTTTTGAGCGGCTCTCCACTATGGCCGGACACATGAACCGCCTGGGAAAGGATATTGAGCGCACCGCCGCCACCTTTAACCGCACCCTGGGTGCCATGGAAAAAAGGGTGCTGGTTTCGGCCCGGAAATTTGAAAATTTAGGCGTCTCCAGTGCCGGTCTGCCGGATTGTGAACCTGTGTCTGGATCTGTTCTGACCCTTAACCGTATGAAAGAAAGGAGTCCGGGTGATGAGACTGATGAATAACCTTGAACAAAGCCCTGTAGGGTTTTGTCTGAATTGTGGAAATACGTACATGTATAAGAAATCCAACCTACTATACCAACTCGTGCTTTATCTGTTACTGATCCTGACTCTTGCCGGGACCTTGGGGTGCCAGAGTCAGAAAAAAATGGAACATCCCCGGGAAAATCCGTTGGTGAAGGTGGATGACTCAGACCTGCCCGAATTTACGGATGCGTTTTTTTTTCAAGATCTTGTGGTCTCCATTGACCAGAGCCTCGTCTATTTTAAGCGTGTGCCGGCAAATCGGACCTATAATTATGGTGAGGATGTGTATAATGCCGCCCATATGATCACTTCCCTTGAAACGTTTAAAGCGTTCCTTGATACCAAGCCGTCGCCCAAAGATCTGAACCGGTTTGTCCGCAAATCGTATACGGTGTACAAAAGTGTGGGCGGTTCAAATAAAGATGTGCTTTTCACCGGTTATTTTGAACCCACCTATCCGGGCAGCCGCACCCCGGGGCCGCAATATCCGTGGCCGGTCTACGCCATGCCCGATGATTTGTTCCAGATTGATTTGTCTGCGTTCTCAGATGCATATAAAGGGCACAAACAGCTCATGGCCCGTGTTGATTCAAACTCCCGCAGGATTCTGCCCTATTATACCCGGGAGCAGATCAACAAGCAGCCGGATTTTGCACAAAAAGCCCGGCCCGTGGTCTGGCTGGCCAACCGTATTGACCGGTTTTTTCTGGAGATTCAGGGGTCGGGCAGGGTGGCGCTTCCCGATAACGAGATTATGCGCCTGCATTACGCCGGGGTTAATGGCCGAAAATATAGTGCTGTGGGAAAATATCTCATTGATAACAACGAGGTGCCAAAGGAAAAGATGTCCATGCAGGCCATACGCGAATGGCTCACGGCCCATCCGGAACGCATGGATGAGGTGTTGTTTACCAATGACAGCTTTGTGTTTTTCAAGGAAGGCAAGGGCGGCCCCTTTGGTTGCATCAATGTCGCCGTAACGCCTGTCCGTTCCATTGCCACGGATACCAAACTTTTTCCCAAAGGGGGGCTGGCGTTTATCCAAACGGCGCTGCCTGTCGGCGTGGGGCAACCCAAAGAGGCATGGCCCAGGGCGTCTTTGTTTGTGCTCAACCAGGATACCGGCGGTGCCATCAAGGGGCCGGGCCGGGTGGATCTGTTTTGCGGTTCCGGTGACTGGGCCGATTACACTGCCGGTCACATGGTGACCAGGGGGCAACTTTATTTTCTGGTGCTTACGCCAAAGAACTAAAGATGAGGTGTCCAAACCACCACATTTTCTTTGCTCCAGATTTGGAACCTGCATTAGAATGCAATCTATGAACGCCCAATCAAATCGTTGACAAATGAAGTATAAATTATTGATATAGCAGTCGAATTCAGTCAATCAAAAGATTATCAAGCTGCCGCATTAGCAGGCCCAGTCATTTGATCATAATTCGATTTAATATCAATA
>NZ_DDYV01000144.1:0-23518 GCF_002348205.1 Desulfobacter sp. UBA2225
AGAAGGTGGCCCTGGAGGTGGCGGCCGGCGCTGCCGCCTCGGGACTGCGGGTCCTGTGCGCCATGAAACATGTGGGGGTCAACGTCGCTGCCGACACCCTCATGACCCTGGCTTACAGCGGCGTCAAAGGGGGGCTGGTCCTGGTGTCGGCGGACGATCCCTCTCTATTCTCCAGCCAGAATGAGCAGGACAACCGCTACTATGCCAAGTTCGGCCATCTGCCCATGCTCGAACCCTCTTCCGTGGCCGAGGCCAAGGATATGATCAAAGAGGCTTTTGAGCTCTCCGAAACCCTTAAACAGCCGGTCATCCTGCGTACCACCACCCGGATCAACCACTCCAACGCCTTTGTGACCTTTGGCCAGATCAAGGAAAGAAAGACAAAAGGCCGGTTTGAAAGAGATCCCATGCGCTGCGTTACCGTACCCGCCGTAGCCCGGGGACTGCATGTCAAGCTTCTGGAGCGTATGGACAAGGCCGCTGATATGTCTGAAGCCTCGAAGTTCAATTTTGTTACGGGGCAGGGTGTCTGGGGAGTTGTGGCCAACGGGGTGAGCTACCATTATGCCCTGGATGCTGTAAAAGACCTTGGTGTCGAATCACAGGTCAAGATTCTTCGCCCCGGGTTTTCCAATCCCTTGCCCAAGGATAAGATTAAAGATTTTCTGGCCGGCTGTGAAAAGGTGCTTGTCATTGAAGAGGGTGAACCCTTCATGGAAGAGGCCGTCAAGGCCTTTGCCCAGGAGGCGGGGCTTGTCATCCCCATCCAGGGAAAGACAGATGGACTGTTTACACCCTTGGGGGAATTTCATCCCGCCATGGTCCGGGAGAAGATTGCGGCCTTTTTCGGCATAGACTATACCCCGGCCCCGAAGATTGATACCTCAGATGTGCCGGAAATTGCCAACCGTCCCCCCAATCTGTGCTCTGGATGCTCCCATAGGGCCACCTTCTACGCCATTAAAAAGGCTGCCCAGGGGATGGACGTTATTCACCCCAGTGATATCGGCTGCTATACGTTGGGTTTTATGCCGCCGTTGTCCGTTGGGGATTTTGTGATCTGCATGGGCGGATCGGTGAGTACCTCATGCGGTTTCAGCAAGGCCACGGACCAGAAGGTGGTCAGCGTGATCGGCGACTCCACCTTTTTCCATTCAGGGATTACAGGCCTTGTCAATGCCGTGTTCAACCGCCACAATTTCACTTTGGTGATCCTTGAAAACGGTATTACCGCCATGACCGGCCATCAGCCCCACCCGGGTGTGGATATGGAGCTGATGGGCATGTCCGGATACGGCCGGGTGAATATTGAAACCCTGGTCAAAGCCCTGGGTGTGGAACATGTTTCCGTGATCAAGCCATTTAAAGTGAAAAAGAGCATTGAAACCCTTAAAGAGGCCATGGCCTTTGAGGGTGTCTCCGTTGTCATCTCCAAAGAGCCCTGTATCCTCTGGGCAAAGAGCATTAAACTGAAAAAGCCCAGACCCTTCGAGGTAACCGATAAATGTACGGATCACAAGGCGTGCATCAATGGGATCGCCTGTCCCTCCTTCTACATTGAAGCGGGCCGGGTGAAAATTGATGCCGATACCTGTGTGGGCTGTGCTCTGTGCGCCCAGATCTGTCCTGAAAACGCCATCCGCCCATTGAAATAGACAAGGAGACAAGTTCGATATGAAAACATTAAGAATGATCATCGTTGCAGTCGGCGGACAGGGCAATCTTCTGGCATCCAAGGTCCTGGGCGAAGCCGCCCTTATTGAAGGGGTGGAGGTGAGAATGAGCGAGATCCACGGCATGGCCCAGCGCGGCGGCGTGGTGGAATCCTCCATTATTTTCGGCGATGCCTCCTCCTCCATTATTTCCGACGGGGAAGCCGACATCCTGCTGGGATTTGAACCGGCTGAAACCCTGCGCGCCATTGGCCGGTGCTCTGCCAATACACGAGTGATTACCAATACCGCCACCCTGCCGCCCTTTACCGTGGCTATCGGCAAAGGGGTTTATCCTGAAGTGGACGAAATCAAACGGGTGCTCAAGGAGAAGACAGCCGGCCTTGTGGCCATAGACGCCATGGCACTGGCCAAAAAAGCCGGTTCCCCGATGAGCGTCAATATTGTGCTGTTGGGTGCCTTGATCCAGACCGGCGCCCTGGGATTTTCCAAGGAAAACGTCAAGGAAGCGATCAGGCGCAGGATTAAACCGGCGCTTGTGGAGATGAACCTTCATGCCTTTGATCTGGGATTTGAGGCTGCCGCTGCCGCCACTATATGACTGAAAACCGTTGTTGAAAAGCTCACACAAAGACACTAAGGCACAAAGGCACAAAGGTTTTATTTTATAGACCTTTGTGCCTTTGAGGCTTTGTGTGAGAATAAATTTAGAATTGCTGGAGGAGGAAACGATGAATACTCAGTCGCAGAAAACACCCGGTATCATTCATGTCATCAATGGTCCCAATTTGAACATGCTGGGGAAAAGGGAACCTGATATTTACGGGTCGCTTACCCTTGATCAGATCAACGGGGAACTCAAGGCGCGTGCAGATGAATTGGGGCTTTGCCTGGATTTTTTTCAGTCCAATCACGAAGGCGCAATTCTGGATTATATTCATGCCACGTTTGAACAGGGCCCTGCCGGTGTGATTATCAATCCGGGTGCCCTGACCCATACATCCGTGGCCCTGCGCGATGCGCTATCCATGCTGTCATGCCCCATTGTGGAGGTGCATCTGTCCAACATCCATAAACGCGAAACCTTCCGCCACACCTCCATGATTGCCGGTATTGCCACGGGCCAGCTCACCGGATTCGGCCATTATGGTTATTCTATGGCCCTTGATTTTCTCCACGCCCTGGCCTGCTGAGCATGACCGGGTTCATTGATGTTCATACGCATCTCCATGATCCACGGATAATTGACAACGTTCCGGATATTGTTCTGCGGGCGCAAGACGCCGGGGTGGAAAAAATAGCCACCTGTGCCACCATGGAAGAAAATTTTGGGATTACAGCCCAATTGTCGGAAAAATTTTCCTGTGTGGTGCCCTGTCTGGGGATTCATCCCTGGTTCCTTGATACTTTGCGCCCGGACTGGGCACGGAATCTGGGTCAATGGCTGGAAAAAATACCCGCCGGGGTAGGGGAGACCGGGCTTGATTTCATGGACAAGAGCGCGGACCGGGATCTGCAGGTTCATGTGTTCAAAACCCATCTGACCCTGGCCTGTGAGCTCAACCGACCCATTAACATCCATGTCCGCAAAGCCTGGGACGCAATAGTGAAAATTTTGAAACACCATGGACCGGTGACTGCCGGCGGTGTCATTCACTCCTATTCCGGGTCTGCCGACCTTGTTCCGGTCCTTGAGAAATTTAATCTTCATGTCTCCTTTTCCGGATCCGTCACCCGGACCAATGCCAAAAAGGTGGTTCAGGCTTTAGGGGCGGTCAGTTTGGACCGAATCGTATTCGAGACCGACACCCCGGATATTGTGCCCCAGTTTATTCTGGATGCCCATCCCGGGGAAGCACCGTTAAATGAGCCGGCCAATGTACCAAAGATTGTCAGGGTGGCGGCGGAACGAAGGGGCATCGCATTTGAAACCCTGGCCCGGCATGGATATGAAAACAGCCTGAATCTCTTTGGGCCTGTTTTAAACCCAAAGGCAAAAATCAGATGACCCTGGATTCAAGCCTGATCAGCCCTTTTGCCCGGCTTGAGCAACTGCTGGGAACGGCGGCGGTTGATCGGCTTAAGCATTCCCGGGTGGCCGTATTCGGGCTGGGTGCTGTGGGCTCTTTTGTGGTGGAGGCTCTGGCACGGTCCGGCATCGGCTATTTACGGCTTGTGGATTTTGACCGGCTGGACGCCTCAAATATCAACCGGCAGATTTATGCCCTGCACTCTACCCTGGGGCTGGAAAAAGCGGCCGTGGCGAGGGCCCGGGTCCTGGACATCAATCCTGATTGTGAGGTGGATCTGCACACCTCTTTTGTCAATGCCGACAGCCTGTCCCAGTTTTTAAGCCCGGACCTGGACATGGTGGTGGATGCCATTGACGGACTCAACGCAAAGGTCAGTCTGATCTTTGGGGCAAAAGAGATGGGGCTTAATCTCGTATCCTCCATGGGAGCTGCAGGCAGAATCGATGTCTCCATGATCCGGACAGGAGATCTTTTTGACACCGAAGTGTGTCCCCTGGCCCGGATGGTGCGAAGACGGCTGCGCCGCAGGGGGCTTTCAAGCGGCGTGCCCTGTGTCTATTCCATTGAGCCCCCACTGAACAAGGAACCCTTTGAGGATAAAGACGCCGTGGATCTCCTGGAGCAGGATCATGTGGAAGGCGGTCATGGCCGCCCAAGGCCGCCCATCGGATCTGCCGCCTGGGTGCCGGGGTGTTTCGGATTGACCCTCGCAGGGCTTGTGGCAAAGACCCTTATCGCTGAATAGCGCACTTCATATTTTACAGGTCTATGAAGTGGATTTTCAATTTGATTTGAGGCGGACTTATACCTTGTTGTGCAGGCTCGTCCCGGTATGCGCGCCTTATACTCGATTCCTGTACGTCATCCCGTACCTTCGCGGTATCTTGCCTCAGCAAGGCGGCTTCCTCCCGAAGCATCGTCACCGATACCCCGTTGCACTACCGCTACGCCCTTCGCCTCCATCTGGCTGGGTCTAAGACTTGCCAAATGTTTGGAAATTCATTACATTTGACTCACTTTTAAGAACATGTGCCGTGCCCGGCACACACAAGGCTAATTCAGCCGACGCAAAAAGCCGCGCGGTTGATTAGCAACGTTATACATCTACAAATAAGGTGGAAATTCAATGAAACGTAATAGCCAGATGCCGAAATATCATGAACTCATGAATCCACTTCTTAAAGCTCTTCATGAATTAGGTGGCTCTGGTTCTATTGAAGAAATCGCACAAAAAGTTTCAGAATTGTCAGGCCTACCAGAAGACGTATTGAATATTCCACATAACCCGGAAAAAAGCAGTCAAACTGAAATTGAATATCGTCTGGCATGGGCACGCACCTATCTGAAAAAATATGGCTTATTGGAAAATTCAGATAGAGGTATATGGCTAATTGTTCCAGAAAAACGCGATGTAAAATCGATTGACCCTCAAGTTGTTGTAAAAACAGTACGAGACGGACACAAAAAACAGAAAGAAGCCATCGAAAAGGAAAAATTACCTGAAGAAGATGCAGAAACTGATATTGAAATTCCAGATGAAGCTGAGTCTTGGCGTAGTACCCTCCATCATGTCCTCATACATGAAATATCTCCAGATGCTTTTGAAAGATTGGCCAAAAGAATTTTAAGGGAATCTGGTTTTGTACAAGTTGAAGTAACTGGTCGTTCTGGGGATGGTGGAATCGACGGTAAAGGCATAATGCGATTAAGTGGCTTGCTAAGTTTTCACGTAATTTTTCAGTGCAAGAAATATAAGGGCACTGTTACTGCCTCAGACATTCGTGACTTCAGAGGCGCAATGATAGGGCGAGCTGATAAAGGCCTGTTTATCACAACAGGCACTTTTACTCGTGATGCTATTCGAGAGGCTACAAGAGATGGTGCTCCACCAATCGATCTCGTAGATGGGGACCAACTCGCTGACAAGCTAAAGGAATTGGGCCTCGGAATAAGAAAAGAAATGGTTGAAAAAATTTCAGTTGATACGGAGTGGTTCAAATCAATATAGGATGTATAAGAAGAAAATTAACTCGGATGCAAATTCGTTGCGCTCCATTTGCACCGGTTATTTGCAACGATAGGCTCGCATTGATGGATATATTGGATTAAGAAAAGTCTCCATAAAACCTATTACTTATAAAACAAAGAATATGCTACATGAAGAAATCGGCATAGATATAATTTTTTATGATAAGAAAAAAGATGGTATAAACATAGAATCTGGATTCAAACGTAAATAAGAAGAGATTCGGGAATATAAAATAGAAGGATAGCTCATATGCCAACCATTTCAATGTTTTATGGAATATTAATTTACATGTATTATTTTGACAATAAAGAGCATAAAGCGCCGCATATCCATGCAAATTATGCTGAGTATGATGCAGTCATTTCAATACCAGACGGTGAAGTCTTAAAAGGTGAAATGCCAAATAAGAAACTTAAACTGATACAAGCCTGGGTTGAGATCCATCAAGAAGAATTAATGGCTAATTGGAAACTAGCAGTTGAAGGTCAGCAACCTTATAAAATAGAACCGTTGAGGTGAAAAATGCTAAAGGTAAAAAGTGTATTTGCAAAAAATGATTATACGCTATTTGTTGAATTGTCTGACGGGCGAACGGGAATATTTGATGTTAAACCCTATCTTGAGAAAGGTGTATTTAAAGAATTAAAAGATAAAAATTATTTTAAACAAGTAAAACCTTTCTTTTGCGGTATCACATGGCCAAACGAACAAGACTTAAGTGCAGACACAATTGCTTATGAATTAAAACAACTGAAATCACATAACAAATCAGTCAACCGGACCTGAAAAAGCTCCGTTTCACTACCCGTTTCACAACCTGGAATATAAAATCTTTTTGCACGCGGCATTTTTATTTAGGGCGTATATTCACTTTTTTGTTAAAATCATGATTTTACTTCCCAAAAAGGGGCTCTAAGATCAAAATAGGATATATCTTTTATAAAATCAACCATGATTACAATTCATTACATGAGCCCGACCCACTACCGCCCCCGACCCACTACCGCCCCCACTACCGACACACCGCTACACCCTTCGCCTCCATCAGGCTGGGTCTAAGACTTGCCAAATGTTTGGAAATCCATTACATTTGACTCACTTTTAAGAACACATGCCGTGCCCGGCACACCACCAGGTGCTTGACCGGACACCGCACATCGATCAATCAAACTGCGTTTGCCTGATCGGCGCACGGCGCCGGTCAGCACCGCGATTATCGACCATTGGCTGGTAGACAGTTAATCAAGAACCAAGAGGAAATAAGACCCATGCCGGACAAGGAACAGAAGTTTCTCAATGCCCTGGATAAGAAGCTGTGGAACGCGGCGGACAAACTGCGCTCCACCCTGGATGCTTCTCAGTATAAGCACGCGGTGCTGGGGCTGTTGTTTGTCAAATATGTCTCGGATTCGTTTGGCATCCGGCGGCTGGAGCTGACCGAGCAGTTCAAGGACCCGGAGCATGACTATTTTCTTGATCCCGAAGAGTATGACTCTGACGATGAATATCAGGCCGAGATTGCTGATGAGCTGGAGATTCGGGACTATTACACCGAGAAGAATGTTTTCTGGGTGCCGCAGCTGGCCCGTTGGCAGACCCTGCGCGACAATGCCACCCTGGCGCCCGGCACAGAGATCGAGATCGTAAACGGCAAGAAACACATTTACACCTTCCGCAGTGTGGGGCGGCTGATTGACGATGCCCTGGATGCCATCGAGAAGGACAACCCCAAGCTGAAAGGGGTGCTGAATAAATCATACGGACGGTTGCAGATCGACCAGTCCAAGCTCATTGAGCTGATCAACCTGCTCTCCGAGATTCCCTTTGCCCATGAGTCCTTACAGGCCAAGGACATCCTCGGCCATGTCTATGAATATTTTCTCGGCCAGTTCGCCCTGGCCGAAGGCAAGAAGGGTGGCCAGTTCTACACCCCCAAATCCATAGTCTCGCTCATTGTCGAGATGCTGCAACCCTTCCAGGGGCGGGTCTATGATCCGGCCATGGGGTCCGGCGGCTTTTTTGTCCAGAGTGAGAATTTTATCAAGGAGCATGGCGGCAGGCTCGGCAATGTCTCCATCTACGGCCAAGAGTACAACCACACGACCTGGCAGCTGGCGGCCATGAACATGGTGATCCGGGGGTTGGACTTCAACTTCGGCAAGGAACCGGCCAACACCTTTACCAACGACCAGCACCCGGACCTGCGGGCCGACTACATCATGGCCAATCCGCCCTTTAATATGAAGGAGTGGGATATCGGGGTCAACGATGCTGATCCGCGCTGGCAGTATGGCAAGCCCCCCAGCGGTAACGCCAACTTTGCCTGGCTTCAGCACATGCTCTACCATCTCGCCCCCAACGGTTCCATGGGGCTGCTGCTGGCCAACGGCTCCATGAGTTCCAACACCAACAACGAGGGCGCCATCCGCCGTGCCCTGGTGGAAAACGACTTGGTGGAGTGCATGGTGGCCCTGCCCGGTCAGCTCTTCACCAATACCCAGATTCCGGCCTGTATCTGGTTTTTGACCCGCAACAAGAAAGAGCGCAAGGGTTTCCGGGACCGCTCTGGTGAGGTGCTGTTTATCGACGTCCGCAACCTGGGCTATATGAGGGATCGGGTTCTACGGGATTTCAAGAAGGAGGACATTGAGCTGATTGCCGGAACCTTTCATGCCTGGCGGAAGGGTGAAGGATATGAGGACGAGGCCGGTTTTTGTATGTCCGCCAAATTGGACGAGATAGTCAAGCATGACCATGTGCTCACCCCTGGCCGCTATGTGGGAGCGGCGGAAGAGGAGGACGACGGCGAACCCTTTGCCGACAAGATGGCCCGGTTGACTGCCCAGCTCTCCGAGCAGTTTGCCGAGAGCGCCCGGCTGGAAGAGCAGATTAAAGAGAACCTGGCGGGGTTGGGGTTCACCATAATGAAAGCAGGAGTGGAGAATGAGTAATGCGGATGAGATCCGCTGGCAGCAGCGGCTGGAGAACTTTGGTAAGGCTATGGCCCAACTTGAGGCGGCCTGTAGCAAGGACAAATTAACCGATCTTGAGCGGGCCGGGTTGGTACAGATGTTTGAGTTTTCTTTTGAACTTGCCTGGAAGGCGCTTAAGGATCTGCTTTTTTATGAAGGCTATAATGCCAAAAGCCCCCGTGCGACGATCCGGACAAGTTTTGAGCAGGAATATATCAGTGAAGATGACTGTGAGGTCTTTCTGGACGCTTTAGACAAGCGCAATATTCTGAGCCATACGTATCAGGAGGAAAAGGCCCTTGAGGCTGAAAGCCTGATTCGGGAACAGTATTATCCGCTGCTTCGCCGAATTTACCAAACACTGGAACAAAAACGATCATCATGAATGATGGGTTGAAAGATAAACATCGCAAAGCGATTTTCGACATCCTTACCGCCAATCCGAGAGTGGAACGGGTGGTGCTCTTCGGCTCCCGGGCCATGGGTACCTTCACCACTACATCGGATGTGGATCTGGCCCTGTTTGGAGATGAATTGACCCTGACCGACCAAGCACGGTTGGCGGCTGCAATTGACAAGCTTCCCATGGCGCAGCAAGTTGATCTGTTGCTTTATAAAAGCATTGATAACGACAAATTAAAGCAACATATCAAAAAGCATGGGAAGGAGTGGTTTCGGAGAGGTCGGGTTATGAGTGCTGATTGGCCACTTGTAGAGTTATCAGAGTTGGTCAAAGATCTAACCGTTGGGTTTGTAGGCTCTATGACACAGGAATACGTTGAAAAAGGGGTTCCCTTTTTTCGCTCGAAGAACATAAAACCTTATGACTTAGAGTGGGCCGACATTAAATATGTTTCCCGGCAATTTCATGAAAAATTAAAGAAGTCGTCCTTAGCACCTGGCGATGTTGTAATCGTCAGAACAGGGACTCCTGGTACAGCTTGTGTTATTCCTGAGTCGGTAGAAGAGGCTAACTGTTCAGATGTTGTTATTGCGAGAGTCAATGACAAGAAGCTAAGTGCTTATTACCTGAGTTATTTTATGAACTCAGTAGCTGTGCACCAAGTTAGTTCACATTTGGTAGGTGCTGTTCAGCAGCACTTCAACGTTGGTTCTGCAAAAAAAATCAAGATTCCTCTTCCTTCAAGGGATGAGCAAGAAGAGATTGTTACTGTTCTAAAAACACTGGACGACAAGCTAAAACTCAACCGTCAAATCAACCAGACCCTGGAGGAGATGGCCCAGGCCATTTTCAAATCCTGGTTTGTGGATTTCGAGCCGGTCAAGGCCAAGATCGAGGCCAAGGTGAGCGGCCAGGACCCGCAACGCGCCGCCATGTGCGCCATCAGCGGTAAAACCGCCGCCGAACTCGACCAGCTCCCCCCTGACCAGCTTAACCAACTCCGCAACACCGCCGCCCTCTTCCCCGACGAACTCACCGACTCCGAACTGGGCTTGATCCCCAAGGGGTGGGACTACATGCAGTTTGGAGATGTCGTTGAAATTTTTGACTCAAAACGAGTACCTCTATCAAAGGGGCAGCGGGAAGCAAGGAAAGGTCCTTACCCATATTACGGGGCAGCTTCCGTCATGGACTACGTTGACGATTATCTTTTTGATGGCACCTATGTGCTCATGGCAGAAGACGGTTCTGTAATTGACGGTAACGGGTATCCGACTATTCAGTATGTCTGGGGTAAGTTCTGGGTCAACAATCATGCTCATATCTTGAAAGGAGCAAACGGCGTGTCAGATGAAAATATTTTATTGTATCTCAAAAGCACTGTCGTTGCCCCTTATGTTACAGGTGCTGTGCAGCTCAAGATCAACCAGAAAAACATGAAAATGATCCCCTTCCTGAAGGCTTCTGAAGCACTTCATCAATCTTTCGGTAATGCCATCAAGCCGTTATTTGAAGGTATCAAAAATGGGATAAACGAGAATCTCTCCTTGACCGAACTGAGGGATGTTTTGCTGCCAAGACTTCTTTCAGGAAGTCTTGAGATCAAAGGATAGTAACCAATGTCTGATAAATTTTTCAGTCAGATATGGGATGTCATTGATAGGTCGGGCGATAAATTTCGTATCAGGCTTACCACCAGTGCAGCAGAGGCAGCCTACTCTTGCAAGGAATCCGGCCTGATGATTGGGCACTGCAAGGCTATCATTGAGAGTTTCTGCAAATCTTTGCTTGATGAAAAAGTAATCGAGTATCCAGATAATTGTAAGATTAAATGGCTTGCCAAAAGGGCGGTTCAGGCTCTTGATGTTGCCCAAGGAGTGGAAAATGAGAAGAAAGCAAGAGATGCCTTTAAAGGGTTAATCACCAGCTTTGCAAACAATCTTGAGGTTGCAGCACAGGGCATCGGGGAACTGAGGAATGACTTTTGCCCCTTGGCCCATGGACGGTCAAATATCCATAAACCACTTGATATGCACTATGCGGAGTTTGTTGGCCGCCAGACAGATTCCATTGTGAGTTTTATATTCGAGCTGTTGAACAATCATCGCGTACTGGAACCTGCGGTTGCCTTTCAGGACAACCCGGAGTTCAACGATTATCTCAACGATGAATTTGAGGCGGCCGAAATATATGGCGACTCCTATTTACCAGCCGAAATTTTATATAACCTCAAACCCGATAAATACAAGGACGCGCTCAAGGAATATCAGGCGGATGATTCAGGGGAACAAGAAACATGATTTCAGAAGCATTGATTGAAAAAAGTTGTTTAGCCTGGTTTGAGCAGAGTGGCTATGCAGTCGCCTTTGGCCCGGATATCGCCCATGACGGTGAAACTCCGGAACGGATTGACTACCGCCAGGTGGTGCTGGCTGGCCGTTTGCTCTCAGCCATGCAGAAGATCAATCCCCATATCCCATTGACAGTACTGGAAGAGGCGGCCCTTAACGTCAGCAAGCCGGAATCACCGGTGCTGATCCACAACAACCGTCTCTTTCACCGGCTGCTGCTGGAAGGGGTGCCGGTGGAGTACAGCGACGGCGACGACACCCTATCCGACCATGCCCAGGTGATCGACTTCAATAATTTCCGCAACAATCAGTTTCTGGTGGTGAACCAGTTTACCATCCAGGGCACCAGGATGAACCGCAGGCCCGATGTGGTAGTGTTTGTCAACGGCCTGCCCATCGCGGTGATCGAGCTGAAGAACCCGAGCAACGAGCAGACCGATGTCTGGGACGCCTTCAACCAGTTGCAGACTTACAAGGAGGAGATCAGCGACCTCTTTGTCTTCAATGAGGCCCTGGTGGTGAGCGACGGCTGGACGGCCCGGATCGGTTCTCTGACCGCCAACAAAGAGCGGTTCATGCCCTGGCGGACATTGAAAAACGAGAATGACAAGCCGCTCCTGGAGTATGAGCTGGAAAAGGTGGTGAAGGGCTTTTTCGACCCGGGACTGCTGCTGGATTATATCCGCTATTTTGTCATTTTTGACCAGGAAGGCGATACCGTTATCAAAAAGATCGCCGGATACCATCAGTTTCATGCGGTGCGGGAGGCGGTGCGGGTGACGGTGATCGCTTCCCGGCAGACCGAAGGCTTGCAGATTGCCGAACCTCGGGCAACCTATGGCCGGGAGGTGGTGCCAGGATCGCGCAAGGCCGGGGTGGTCTGGCATACGCAGGGGTCGGGCAAAAGTATCTCCATGTGCTGCTATGCCGGAAAACTCCTGCAGCAACCGGAAATGAACAATCCGACCATTGTGGTGGTGACGGATCGCAACGACCTGGACGGTCAGCTGTTCAATACCTTCAAAAATGCGCGGGAACTGCTGAGGCAGACCCCGGTGCAGGCAGGCAGTCGGGATGAGTTGCGGGAGATGCTGGCAGCCCGGCAGGCGGGCGGCATTATCTTTACCACGGTGCAGAAGTTTTCTCTGTTGAATGGTGAAGAGAACCACCCGGTTTTAAGCAATCGCCAAAATATCGTGGTGATCAGCGACGAGGCCCACCGCAGTCAGTATGGTTTGAAGGCGCGGCTCGACACCAAGACCGGCAAATATATCTATGGTTTTGCCAAACACATGCGGGATGCCATCCCCAATGCCTCGTTCATCGGCTTTACCGGCACCCCCATTTCCATGGAAGACAAGGACACCCGTGCCGTGTTCGGTGATTATGTCTCTATCTACGACATTCAGGACGCGGTGGACGACGGGGCCACTGTGCCGATCTATTATGAATCCCGGCTGGCCAAGCTCGACATCAACCGTGATGTGATTGAAGAGCTGAACGAAGAGATGGAAGAGGTCATCGAGGATGAGGAGGACATTGCCTCACGGGAACGAACCAAGAGCAAATGGGCGGCGCTGGAAAAACTGGTGGGGTCGGAACCGCGCCTGAAAGAGGTGGCCGAGGATCTGGTGGTCCATTTCGAGGTTAGGTCCGAGGTGATCCCCGGCAAGGGGATGATCGTCTGCATGAGCCGGGAAATCTGCGTGCACCTCTATAATGCCATTACCGCTCTGCGGCCTGCCTGGCATGATCCTGATCCAGAGAAAGGCGCCATTAAAATCATCATGACCGGTTCCGCCTCGGACCGCGAACTTTTGCGGCCCCATGTTTACAGCCAACAGGTCAAGAAGCGGATTGAGAAGCGGTTCAAGGACGCAGACGACCCGCTGCAACTGGTGATCGTCCGCGATATGTGGCTGACCGGCTTTGACGCGCCCTGCTGCCACACCATGTATGTTGACAAGCCCATGCGGGGCCATAACCTGATGCAGGCCATTGCCCGGGTGAACCGGGTGTTTAAGGACAAGCCAGGCGGCCTGGTGGTGGATTATATCGGCATCGGCAATGAGCTGAAACAGGCACTGAAAGATTATACCGATTCCAAGGGCAAGGGTGCGCCGACCCTGCTGGCCGAAGATGCGTATGCCTTGCTGCTTGAGAAGCTGGAGGTGGTGGGGGCCATGATGCATGGGTTTGATTACAGCGACTATGAGACCAATGCCGTTATGCTGCTGCCCATGGTCGCCAATCATATCCTGGGGCTGGACGATGGCAAGAAACGATTTCTTGATGCCATGGCGGCCATCACCAAGGCGTTTTCCCTGTGCAGCACCCTGGATGAGGCGGCACCGCTCAGAAAAGAGATTGCCTTCTTCTCAGCGATCAAGGCGGCAATCATCAAACACACCACGGTTGATAAGAAACGGACCGAAGAGGTTAAGAACTCTGTCCTCAAACAGATTCTTGATAACGCGGTCATCGCTGGAGGGGTGGCCGATATTTTTGAGCTGGCCGGGTTGGATAAGCCGAATATTAGCCTGCTGTCCGATGAGTTTCTGGAGGATGTGCGGCGGATGCCGAGCAGGAACTTGGCGGTTGAACTGCTGGAAAAACTGCTGCGGGATGCAATCAAGGCCCGGACCCGGAACAATGTGGTCCAGGAGTTGAAGTACGGCGAACGACTGCTGGAAACCTTGCGAAAATATAACAATCGGGCCATTGAGACCGCCCAGGTCATCGAAGAGCTGATCCAGATGGCCAAGGATTTCCAGGCGGCCATGAAGCGGGATGAAGAGCTTGGTCTATCACCTGATGAGATAGCCTTTTATGATGCCCTGGCGAACAATGAAAGCGCCCTGCGGGAGCTGGGCGACGAAATTCTCAAGAAGATTGCCCATGAGCTGACCGAGAAACTGCGGGCCAGCACCACGGTTGACTGGCAGGTGCGGGACAGTGTACGGGCCAAGATGCGCAATATGATCAGGCGGTTGTTGAAGAAATACAAGTATCCGCCGGATATGCAGGCTGAGGCTATTGAGTTGGTACTCAAGCAGGCTGAAGCCTTGTCGTATGCCTGGACGGTTTGAGAGCAGAAAGACGGACTGTCACAGTTTTTGCTTTTCCATGTCCGTCTTGTCTTGCCAGCGGGCCTATTGTATGCGGCTTCCGTATACTCGATTCCTGTCCGTCATCCCGTACCTTCGCGCTACCTTGCCTCAGCAAGGCGGCTTCCTCCCGAAGCACCGTCACCGGTACCTCGTTGCACTACCGCTACGCCCTTCGCCTCCATCTGGCTGGATCTAAGACTTGCCAAATGTTTGGAAATCCATTACATTTGACTCACTTTTAAGAACTCGTGCCGTGCTCGGCACGCACAACGTGCTGCAATCGACCCGGAGGGCTATCGGCTTTTCGAAAGCCCTTGGTTTTCGAAAAAATTTGGCTTCGACAACCTGCTCGCCTATATGCCCCGGTCCGCTGAGCTCCCCGATAAGCTCGCCCGCTGGGCGGACGAGATTGCAAGGTGAAAGTCCCTGTCGGGTGAAATCCAGTACTGGGTTTCAGTAAGGGTTCGCCACCCAACCCTATCGAGCCTTGGACCCATGGCGGAGATATTTCGGCTATTGTAAGTTAGGACGTCAAGAAGATTTGGGTGGAAACGAGCTACGCCCGGGAAATCCCGAATATCAGCGTAGATGATCTCACCCAACTGAACGAACAATAAAAAGCGTATCGAACAAGATGGGTGAAGCGTAGGCAGAGAATCCTGCAGGCCGCAGGGGGAGACCGTGATCCCTGAAGTGCTGATACAGCTTCGAAATAGCAACTTGTGGACGTCGAGGCTTGACAGATAGTATTCAAAAAGCTACATGATTCTTAATGAAAATAAAAAAGCTCACGCCTAAAGAAGCAGCGGAATATTTTTCCGTTCATGTTCATACGTTAAGGCAATGGGACAAGTCCGGAAAGATTAAAACTGAAAGAACTGCCGGTGGAGACCGGCGGTATATGATAGAAGTCAAAGATGAATTTGATATTTGTTACTGCCGTGTTTCTTCATACAAACAAAAAGATGATCTTGAAAGACAAGTCAAATTCATGCAGGAGAAGTTTCCAAATGCTGAAACCGTTACAGACATCGCAAGTGGACTCAATTTCAAAAGGCAGGGACTTAAAGCTATTCTGGAACGAGCGATTCAGGGAGATAGCATCAACCTTTATGTTGCCCATAAAGACCGATTGTGCCGTTTCGGATTCGATCTCATTGAATGGATTATCAAGCGGTCTGCCGGAAAAATCGTGGTTCTCGACCAGACTGTTCTGTCACCAGATGCCGAACTTACACGAGACCTGCTTCACATCCTGCATGTCTTTTCCTGTCGAATGCACGGACTTCGAAACTATCGTAAGCAGCTTAATCACGCTCTCTGCGACGGTGGATCAAAAAAAAATATTCAAAAAATGGACTGATGTGTCCAGATGGGTGTTCAACTGCACAATTGATTTTGTTCGATCCTGTATCGGGTTTGCTCGCCATTGGATGGAAATTAAAAAAGATGCCATTATACTCAAAAGTAATGGAATTTATCCGAAGGTCTCTGGGAAAGGATTGAAGTTCCATGAATCCTTACCTGAATTTCCTATGGATAGCAGGTTGTATAGATTGTTGTTGCACTTGGATCAACTCTATTCCAAAAGGGCCAAAGCCAACACAAGAAATAAAAAGTCCCTGACCAAAGCTATCCCTCGCCTGTCTGCCAAAATTAAAAACTTAATAGACGAGCTGCATTGGAAAACCGCAAGGTTTTTATGTGAAAATTTTTCCGTTATTTTGATGGCGACCTACGAAATCAAACAGATGGTTGAAGAAAATAACAGGAAAATAAGAACCAAAACCGTGCGTTCCATGCTGGGCTTTAGCAATTTTAAATTCAAGCAGCGTTTAAAATGGATAGCAAAAAAGCTCGGGAAAACGGTGCTTGATGTTTGCGAAGCCTACACAAGCAAGACACATCCACAAACAGGCCAAGTAAAAAATATCGGTTCTGCAAAGTGGATAAAACTGCAAAACAGGTCTATGCTGACAGAGATTTGGTAGGAGCGCATAATATTCTGGTTAAATTTTTAACCGAAGATTATGCTTTGGGAGAGACCCCCGCTATTTAGAAAATAGCGCAAGGGATGGCTTTCTATAACAAAAAATGTATTGCTGGAGTAATACGAGCAAAACGCACTGCGCAGAACAGCAACTGGACCTTGAAACGGGTAACTGTGAAGGTTCGCGCGGAAGCGAGTCTAACCGAAGAACCGGATGCGGGAAAACCGCACGTCCGGGACTGTGCGGGGGGCGCCGGGTGGCCGACGTTCCTGCCGCGAGATGTGTTTTCATACTCTGTCTGATTATGATGGAAATGAAATAAATATATTTAACTGACTGAAAAAAGGAGAATCTCATGGCTAAAGGAAGAGATGCACAAAAAACAGTTAAGAAAAAAGCAGAAAAAACGTTGAAAGAAAAGCGTAATGAAAAAAAAGAGAAGAAATCCGAAAGGATAAGATCTGACTCTTTAATCAAATGAATTTTGAAAGTGATAATCAGAAAACAGCAACATTTTTATATTGCTATCTGAAATTTATTTGTAAATTCCTGATTATTCAATTTGGCAAACGTATTGCGAAAGAATGTAACTTTTTGAATTTGGGAAACCTGGGGACATCTATGATAAGTTTTGTTTAAACCCTTTCATGGCACGAATGGCAAGGGCAGTGGCTCCAGGTTTTCCCCATCACATTTATATGAAAGTTATGAGTAGTGAGTAGTGAGATTTAAAACAAGCTGTTTTCTCAATACTCAATACTCAGATCTTTCATTGTTTGTTGTGTCCGTCAGGACATGGTCGTTATACAAAGGGGTGATTTTTTTTCTTCTGATATTAAGGAATCTGAAATCGAATTGTTCTGAAAGCATTAACGGACCGGTCGGTCGTTGGGCATCATAATAAACAAGAAAAAGGAGAAATGTATGAACAAGTATGGCGCGGAGTTTTTTGGAACATTCTGGTTGGTTCTCGGCGGCTGCGGTAGCGCCGTTTTAGCGGCTGCTTTTCCAAATGTTGGTATCGGGCTGCTTGGTGTATCACTGGCATTTGGCCTTACCGTTCTTACGATGGCCTTCGCCATCGGACACATATCAGGCTGTCATCTGAATCCAGCGGTTTCGTTTGGTCTGTGGGCCGGCGGACGTTTCCCGGCAAAAGAGCTACCGCCCTACATTATTGCGCAGGTCTTGGGCGGTATAGCAGCGGGTGGTGTTCTATATCTGATTGCCAGTGGTAAGGCGGGGTTTGACCTTTCCGCGGGGTTTGCTTCAAACGGCTACGGCGCCCATTCACCTGGTGGGTATAGTTTGTCGGCTGCCCTGATCACTGAAGTGGTTATGACGATGATGTTTCTTGTTGTCATTCTGGGTGCCACTGACAAACGGGCGCCACAAGGTTTCGCACCTATTTCAATTGGCTTGTGCCTGACTCTCATCCATTTAATTAGTATCCCGGTAACAAATACTTCCGTAAATCCTGCGCGCAGCACTGGTGTTGCTCTCTTCGTAGGCGATTGGGCGATTGCACAGCTTTGGCTGTTCTGGGTGGCCCCGATCATTGGCGGTATGCTTGGTGCTGTAATCTATCGTTTTATCGGCAGTGAGAAATAATTGACATCGTTCATTGTTTGCTGTGTCTGTCAGGAGATGGTCGTTATTCGGAACATTCGGCACTATCGTTGAAAGGGCCTGGAGAGATTTTGACACGGGCTGGGTAGAGGTTGAACCGTTAACGTCGGCGGTTAAAAAATATAGGGTTGCAATTATCTGTGAATTTTGTATAATAAATAATCATATAACTTTATGAGATTTTCGTCAGTTGTTGACTGGATATTCGAAACCTCTTCTGATTTGTTATGGTACGACGATTTTCTCAGTCTTTATACAGGTTATATGACTCTGGACGCATCATTTCATTAATCTAAATTGAGAGGAGAAATCATGGACGTTAAAGACTATTGTCAAGCAATGTTGGCTGAAGTGACTGCTTGGAAAAAGAAATTAGAAGCGATGAAAAAGACTGCAGATAGTTATCATTCTGCAGAAAAAGAAAGAATTTTGCCACTCATAGGACAGCTTGAACAAGAGGTAATGACTGCTCAGGCTCGCGTTGATCAATTGGAAAATGAATGCCCGTCAGATTGGTCTCCGATGAAAAATGAACTGGATGAGTTATTCGGAACAGTGGGCAGCAGCGTTAACAGGGCCTGGATGGATCTTGAAGGTGGTAACGTCGGCGGTTGAAAAATCTCATAATTTTTAGTCTTAAATACACGTTAAAGGCCTCAGTTCTCAAAAATTGAGGCCTTTTGTTATTTTACGGTTTCAAGGGGGGGGGGTAAAAATGGCATATGAAAATGTTTCAACTGAACTTCTTGGTGAACTGACTATTCTAAACGAGCGCAGAGAACAGGTGAAAATATCAACGCTGTGGCGTGAAAAAACAGCGGCTTTAGTGTTTGTCAGACATTTTGGATGAGTCTTCTGCCGTCAGCAGGTTGCTGATCTTGCCCATAACGCAGAGCGATTCAGTGAACACAAGGCGAATCTTGTCATAATCGGGTCGGGTGATCCTGTTCACTTCACGGAATTTCGGGAAAAAACAGGATATCGCGGATTACTTTTTTCCGATCCGTCACTCAACGCTTTTTCAGCTTTAGGGTTTTCAAACGGCCTGAAGGGATTTGTGAGTATAGGATCTGTATTTAAGGCTGCGTCGGCATTCAAGCAAGGCCATCGGCAGGGTTCGATTCAGGGAAGCACATTTCAGCTTGGTGGCGGGATTGTCATAGATACGTCAGGCGCGGTACGCTATTTTTTTTCATCTAAAAAAGCCGGAGATCACCCAAAGGTTGATGATTTGTTACTGGCACTTGGGGAATAACCGTCTTTGAGTTCCCGAGGATAAGTGAATCATTTAAAATAAAGTTTATTTCATAGGTGAAAATTAAGAGGATATTTAAAAATTAGGGGGCCTGATGATAAGATTAAAAGAGTCCATTCTCGTTGAAAGATCCTTAAATTATGTCTTTGAATATACCAGCGATTTCAGCCATATTCAGGCCTGGGACCCAGGGGTGGTTTCTTCGGTCAGGGTTGATCAGAAAAAAATAGGCGTTGGCTCACAATATGATCTTGTTTTGAAGTTTGGCCCCTTTCGTCCGAAAATGAAATATGAAATTATTGAGTATGTCCCTTTTTCCAGGATTGTATTGAAAGGGGTGGGTGAGTCCTTCACGGCAATGGATACTATTGTTTTTACAAAAACAGCCATTGGAACACAAATCGATTACCAGGCAGATATCCGCTTTCATCGGTTTGGTAACCTTATTGAGAAACTTCTGTTTCCGGTCATGAAAAAAACAGGTGAAAAAGCCATGGCAGGCCTTGAACAGAAACTTGCCGGAAGCCGAGGTCTGCCCAATAAAGCGATGTGGTTTAAATCAGGGAGCGGCCTGCCTGATTATCTTGCAGATCATTTAATTATTCCCGGAATGATCCTGTTCAGCCGATTTGGCTATGCCTTGGGCAAAAGATTCTGGTCAGAACCAAAGGGGGTGCTATACGGAAAAAAGATCGTATTGACAGGCGGCACCTCCGGAATTGGAAAGGCGGCCGCTTTTAAACTCGCAGAAAAAAAAGCCTTTTTAACCATTATCGCAAGGAACCGTGTAAAGGCTGAACAGGTTCGTCACGAAATTGTTGAAAAGACCGGTAACCCGCATATTGATGTTTTGATTGCAGACTTAAGCCTGATGCACGAGATCATGGATGTCTCAGAAGCCCTTAAGGCTTCTAAAAAGAACATTGATATCCTCATCAACAATGCCGGTGCATTGTTTAATGAGCGTAAAAACACCCCGGAAGGATTGGAGAAGACGTTTGCGACGGATCTTCTGGGGGTATTCCTGTTGACACAATATTTAAAGGATGCCCTTGCCGCATCGGAATCTCCAAGAATTATCAATGTATCATCCGGCGGCATGTATACCCAGAAAATTGAGGTAAACGATCTTGAAAACAGCCAGGGGCAGTATAACGGGGCCAAAGCCTATGCCCGTGCGAAAAGGGGTGTCGTCATTTTGACTCAAATCTGGGCCGAGCAGTTTAAAACACATGGAATACGGGTAAATGCCATGCATCCCGGGTGGGTGGATACCCCGGGTATTGAACGGTCCCTGCCTGGATTTCATGAACGGGTGAAAAGAATTTTAAGAACGCCGGAACAAGGTGCCGATACCATTGTCTGGCTGGCAACTTCAAAACGGGCGGGGCAATATAAAGGGTTGTTCTGGTTGGACAGGCGTCCCCATGAAACCATCATCTTTCCCGGGACCTGTGAATCAGCACAGGAAAGGCAGACTCTCTGGGAAAAATTAAACGCTTTTGCGTCAAAGGGTTAAGCTGACCTGGATATCGTCAATGCCACCAACGGTAAACCCTGCTTCACAGATAGAAAAATAATAGATCCATTTTCTGAAGAATATCTCGTCAAAGCCCAATCTGACGATATTCTCTTTATTTGACAGGAAGCGATCCCGCCAGTGCGACAGGGTTACGGCATAGTCGGCGCCCATATGATGAACATTTGATATATGAAAATCGGTATGTTCTGATATGGTCTCTTTAAGAATTTTCAGGCATGGCAGATGACCGCCCGGAAAAATATGTTTTTGAATCCAGTCCCTTTCTTTGCAATAGTTCTTATATCGTTTATCTTCAATTATGATGGACTGAAAGAGCATCCTGCCGCCGGGTTTTAGAAGGGCTTGCCCACGCTTGAAATATGTGGATAAAAACTGTGGTCCCACAGCCTCGACCATTTCTATGGAGACAATCCGGTCAAATTTGCCTGTTATATGGCGGTAGTCCTGAAGCTTGATGGTGACCCGGTCCCCAAGCCCTTCATCAATTACGCGTTGGCATGCCCTGTCATACTGGGCTTTGGAAATTGTAATGCCGGTCACATGACAACCGGTTTTTTGGGCGGCAAACACCGCAAAACCACCCCACCCGCATCCGATTTCAAGAATATGATGGGTCTCCCGGATATCCGCTTGGGTCAAAATACGCATCATTTTCTGCTCCTGGGATTTTTCCAGGGAATCGTCCGGTTGTTCGAAAATGCCGCATGAATACATCATCTGATTATCCAGGAAAAGTTCATAAAAGGCATTGCTCAAATCATAGTGGGCCCGGATGTTTTCCGGGGTATTTTTTATGGAATTTATGCGCCCGTCATGGGCGGTTTTTTCCTTTATCCGGGTGAAAAACGAAAGCAGCAGGTTGCCGTCTGAAAAATGATCACGGTTTTGAATTAAGATCTTTAACAATTTCAAAAGGTCCGAAGTATCCCATTCAGAATGCATATAAGCTTCACCGAATCCGATCTCACCATCCAAAATGACTCTTGGGAAAAAATTGTAGTCCTCTATTTTCATGATCACAGGATGGGAATCTTCGGGATGGCCGAAACTAATCATTTCCTGATTCGGCATCTTAATCTTAAAGCCGCCGATGGTGATTTTTCTCAGTGCCTTGAAAACAAGTTTTTGACAGAGGGTTTCAAAGATACCCGGGTTTTGTTTTTTCATTGTCATGGGGCTTTGGGGAATGGGTTTATCATTAAAGCTTAACTTTTTCCTGAAAAACAGCTTAAATGCATGGGCATATATTCTGGGAATACTTAAGTGGGGAGCAAAAGGATATTCCATTATTGTTTTTAAATGATTGACAGGGGTCATAGGAACCCCGGTACCCTTAAACTCTGCGGTCATTATTTTTTTGTTATTATTGAACAACTCAATTTTAATTTCCAATTGATCTTTGGGATCTGAGAAATAAAAGTGGTAAATACCTTCGACTTTGTTGAATGGGGAGACGTGGAATACTTTGGGGGTTTGAAATGTTGCAATCCACTTGCCTGCCCTCGGCGTGGCGGCTTTAAGCACATAGGGATGACGCTCCCCGTAGGTATTGTTGACTTCAGCAACGATTGCCGCAAGTGTATGATCGTCAGTATAGCAGTAATAAAAACTGACCGGGTTAAACACATAATTAAAATACCGGGCGGATGTGATCATGATAATATTGGAAACAGACTGTTTGATCTGGTGCCGGCGGAGCAATTCAGATAGTTTTTCTTCGATCGGAAGATTGCCGGGCTCAAGGTAATCCCTGTCATGGATGGATGTAACAGCCAATTTGTTGTACCCAAAAAGGGGATATCGTCGATTCAGACCGGAAAATTCGTCAAGATCAAAGGCATACATGTACACAGGGTAGGACAGATCATGGTCCACAGGCCAGTAGCGACGATGTTTTATTTTTCCTGTAAAAATTTTAGAATTCATAAGGTCACCCCGAATTTTTTCCCAACACGTAATGCAGACTTAACCCCATCTTCATGAAATCCAAACCCGAAATATGCCCCGCAGAAAAAAGTGTTATTTTTTCCGTTTAAGGTTGGCAATTTGTCCTGGGACCTAAATGCTTCAAAAGAATATTGAGGATGGGTGTAATTGATTTCTTTGATTACATGGGATTGGGGGATCTGGTTTTGTGGATTCAGGGTTACAAAATATCGCTGCCGTGTTTTCAGTCTCTGCAGGTGGGTCATGTCATAGCTTACCGTTACCGGGGCATCGGGTTTGGATTTTTTGTGACGTGTATAATTCCAGCTGGCCAAGGCCCTTTTGCTCGGAGGCATGACGCTTGTATCCGTATGCAGGAAGGTTTTATTTTTTGAATAAGACCAGGCCCCTAAAAGTTCTTTTTCCCTGGCACTTGGGGTTTCAAGCAGCTTTAAGGCCTGATCTGCATGGGTGGCGACCACAACGACATCAAAATCCTGGGGGCTGTCATTTTTAAAATCCAGGGTAATGCCGTCCGGTTTACGGGATATTCGACTCACGGCGCTGTTTTTAACGGCCCTGCCTTTGAATGATTCCAGGAAG
>NZ_DDYV01000296.1:0-2859 GCF_002348205.1 Desulfobacter sp. UBA2225
CTGGATCCAAGGGTTACGGATCCGGATGCGCTTCAGGTCCCCATCGGGCTCTATTATCTGGCAACCGGATCCGTAACCCTTGGATCCAGGCAGGATGGATTGACAAACAGAACCTTCACGACTAAAAGGCTTTAAGAATAAGATCTTCAAGTTTACGCTTGGGAACGTGGTGAACCTGATTTTCATCCCTGAAATACCGGATATCCCCGCCGTCATCCACATCATCAATACAGGCTTGTTCCACGGGTTTTCCAAGTGCGATGACCAGTTTGACTTCCAGATGATCGCCAATGCCGAGCAGCGTTTTAAGTTTTTTGATGTTTATGGCGGCAAACATGCATCCTGCCAGCCCCCTTGCCCGGGCACCGAGCAGGATGGTCTGGGCGGCAATGCCGTGGTCGCACCAGAAATTGTTTGAAATAGTGGTATCCCCTAAAATGACAATGTATCCCGTGGGTTGTTCCGCAGGTTCCGGGCCTTTCCACTCTTTTAGATAAGCGGCCCAGGTCAGGCAGGAAAAAATTTTATCGTTTTGTTCCCGGCTGCTGGAAATAATATATTTCAGGGGTTGGTTGTTCGCCCCGGATGCCGTATACCGGGCAAGTTCCACAAGATCGGTCAAGGTTTGTGTATCCAGGGCAAACGCGTTGTCAAACCGTCTGCAGGACCGGTTGGATTTTACCAGTTCTTTGAATTTATCCATTGTTTTTTCCTTTGGGTGAAAGACAGCTGCCCGGTTCTGTGCTAATTCGCGACATTTGTATGTCGATCCAGTCCAGAATTTTGTCCATCTCCCGGGTGATCTCCTGCAATGCCTTTCCCCTGTGGCTGACCGTTGCCTTTTCTTCCATGGATAACTGGGCAAAGGTTTTATTCAGTTCCGGGAAAAAGAACAGCGGATCGTAACCAAACCCGTTATTGCCTGCAGGTTCCCGGGTAAGCACCCCTTCGCAGCGGCCTTCATAGGTCAAAGCCGCACCCGTGGGGACCGCAATGGAGATTACACATTCAAAGGCTGCTTTGCGGTTTTCTTCGTTTTTCATGGCTTCCAGAAGTTTGTCCACATTGTCCTGATCCGTGGCATTTTCCCCCGCGTAACGTGCCGAATATACGCCTGGAGCCCCGCCAAGTGCCTCTACGCAAAGTCCGGAGTCATCTGCCAGAGCCGGATACCCCAGAATTCTGGAAATAAACGACGCCTTTTTATAGGCATTGTCGTCAAAGGTTTCCCCGTCTTCTATCACCTCGGGAATCGGACCGAAATCAGACAGATTTTTTATATCAACCGGATAGCCTTGCAGCCTCTCCTTTAATTCCCTTGTTTTGCCTTTATTGGTCGTGGCCAGTACTAAGATCTGTTTCACCTAAAAGCTCCTTGTGCCGTATTAGACAGTTTTTTTAAAATTTAATTAGGGATTAATATAATTGCTGGTCAACGGTTTGTAAAGGTAAGCCGGTAAGGAAGGCAGGGCCGCGGCAATTAAGGTGCCGCCTTTTTTATCCGGTCTCCTGGTTTTTTGGGCCACCTGCAGCACCTGCAGCTGCGCCATCCTTGTAGCATTGGCTGCCATACCGCACCACCTGACGGCATAGCCCCCGGATTATACTGACTTCCCGAGCTCTGAGCTGGTAGCGGCTTAAAAAATTGCGGGCCTTGTCAAGCCGGTGTTCCGGATTTTCATGATTGATGTAATCGATTCGGGCAAAGGTCTCTTTTAGTTCTTCATACATGTTCTCCAGCTCATGCCGACAGGCCAGCCTGGGGATATGACATTCCGGTGCCCGGGTGCGGGCCTGAAAGAGTTCATAACACATGACCATGACGGCCTGGGCCAGGTTCAGGGAAGAAAATCCGGCTGTGGGAATATTCACAAGCTCGTGGCATAGCTGCAAATCTTCATTGGTCAAACCCCGGTCCTCGGGGCCGAAAAGAACGGCTATCCGGTTTTCTGAAGAAATGGGGATCAGTTTTGCGGCAACATCGGCGGGAGAGGAATTCACCCGGCGTGTGCCACCAAGCCTTGCGGTGGTTCCGACAATCCAGTTGAACGCCCCAAGGGCCTCAGGAAGCGTGCTGCAGACCTTCATGGCCTTTACCAGTCCGGAAGCGGAGTGGGTTGCCACTTTCAGAACACGTTCCATGTCAAGGTGCCTGGGCGCAGACACAATCAACTGCCCCACCCCCATGTTTGCCGCAGCCCGGGCCGCGGCACCAATATTTTCCGGAATCCGGGTATCATGAAGCACAATGGCGACATTTTCCATGCGAATCTTTTGACACATCCTATTCCCCTTTTACGTCCGACTCAAAATCTTTCCGGTGATCAGCGCAGTATCACCGCAGCGGGGTTGCCGCAAGCGTTGCTGCGCACTCTGCGCGATGAAGATAATCATGCCGCATAATCGGTTGTCAACAGATAAAACTGCTACACCCTCAGCTTCACATACGGATCAGTGAAGAAAAAAGAGGTGGCATACCGTGGAGGCAGTTGCCCACATCACGATGGCGTAGAGCCAATTGCTCTGGATGATCAGTTTCGGTGACACCTGGTACCGGCTGACCAGCGCCAATCCGACACCGGACAATGGACTGCTGGCCGTTGCTATGGCCCAGCAACTGAGAAACAGAAAGCCCAGTTGAGAAGGATTCGGGTTGAGCGGAAGAAGCAGGGGACTGGCGATGGAAATGCTGACAACCGGATGAACGCCGGCGATTCCGATGATGATCATCACAGCCAATATCATCGACAGCAGCCCCGGAGTCAAGGCTGATCCCTCAAGGCTGAACAATGCAGGATACACAAGGGTCATTGATTTTATCCCTGCCGAAAAAACACCTGCAGCAAGGAACAGGGTAAA
>NZ_DDYV01000227.1:0-18822 GCF_002348205.1 Desulfobacter sp. UBA2225
AAATGGCAGGACAGACAGCAGCACCGCCTTCAAGTTTTACAGCTGTGGCACCGGCTTCCTTTAAAAACCGGCCGGCGTTTTCAACGGCCTTTTCCATGCTGCTCTGGTAGGACATGAAGGGCATGTCACCCACAACCAGGGCTCTTGTGCAGGCCCGGGTCACAAGTTTGGTATGATATATCATTTCATCCATGGTCACGGGCAGGGTGGTGTCCCAACCCTGAACCGCCATGCCAACGGAATCGCCCACAAGAATGACGTCAATTCCGGCACGATCCACCATGGCGGCAGAGGGATAGTCATAGGCGGTGAGGGCGGTAATTTTTTTGCCCTCCTGTTTCATCTTCATCAGGCTGGAAGTGGTAATTTTTTTGCTCATGAGTTTCTCCTGATTTTTCGGTTTGTATACTAATTTTTTGTCGAATCAAGCCAATTTCTGTACCGGACCATTCCGGCCAGCGCCTTGACAGCACGTTCCGGTGAAGGAAAAAATACCCCTTTATAGTCCAGATCGTCATAAGGGTAAAGGGTGCGGCTCCGTTCATCGGTTAAAAGACTGACGCCGATGACTGGTTTGTTGTATTTATTTGTCATTTCAACAATATATCGAGTATAGTCCTCCTCTTCCTTGATATAGCCTGCCATAAATATGTCTGCTGTTTCTCTTGTTATGCCGGGATCTGTTTTCAGTACAGCTTTTGCCATGGCATTAAACAGGATGCGTCTGCCGTGGATGCCCAGGTGAATGACCGCATCACACCCATCCCATTTTAAAAGTTCCTCCAGGCAGATCATGGGTATTTCAGGGTCTCTTTCGCCCACAATATCCACGGGGTTGCCATGGCTCCAGAAAGACGGCAGGCTCTTGTTAAGCCGTTCAATGATTTCTCTGGACAGTTTTGGCACCTCAAGCCCGTATTCTGAGCAAAGGTCTGTGGTAACCACACCCCATCCGCCCCCCAGGGTCATGATGGCGACACGTCCCCCCTTGGGCATGGGCAGGGATGAAAATACGGTAGACATATCCAAAAGTTCCATGGGTTGCTCCACCTGGATGATTCCGGCCTGGGTGCAGGCCGCATTAAACACCCCTGCATCCGAGGCCATGGCCCCGGTATGAGTGGAGGCTGCCCTTTCCCCCACCTGGGTTCTTCCGCCCTTGAGCACCACCACGGGTTTGTTTTTTGACAGTTGGGCAGCAGATTCAAAAAACCGGCGCCCGTCTTTCACGCTTTCGATATACAGCACTACGGTGCGGGTGAGCTCATCAGGTTCAAGGGCCTGCATATAATCTTCAATTGTGATCATGGCTTCATTGCCTGAGCCTACAAATACCCGGATACCGATGCCCTGTTGCTCGGCAAAGGCCAGAAGCTGGGTGCCAAGATTGCCCGACTGGGACACAAGGGCGGTGGAGCCGGGAAGAGGAAGGGCATTGGCACCGGAAACGTAAAGAGATGCATGGGGATTGCACAGGCCCATGGTATTTGGGCCGATCACCAGAATACCGGCCTTTCGGGCTGCGGCCATGATCTCATCCTCAAGTTGTCTGCCCTGGTCCCCGACTTCCCTGAATCCGCTGGTGATCAGCACCATGCCTTTGACATGTTTTTTTTCAAGGAGAGGAATCAGGTCCATTACCCGGGCGGCAGGTACGGTTACCACGGCCAGATCCACATCGCCTTCTATGTCACCAATGGTTTTGTATACATGCCGGCCCATAATCTTGCCGCCCTTGGGATTAATCAGGAAAATTTCGCCTTTGAACCCCCCGGCATAGGCATTTGTGGGCAGCAGATGACCCCATTTTCCGGGGAGTGCAGAAGCGCCCACAAAGGCAATGGTTTTGGGATAAAAGGTGCTGTATAATGCCTTGAAATTGATTTTTCGATGCACACAGGCGTCACAGCTTTCGGTTTTTTCAAGAATCATCAGCCCGTCAACTGCCACGGGTGACCCGTCCGGACTGATAATTAAAGGATTGATATCAATTTCCCGGATGCCTGGACAGGCCATGGCCAGGTCAGACAGGCCTCTGAGCACAGATTTAAGTTCCGGGCGGTTTACAGCCGCCTCCCCCCTGAATGATCCCAGCAGGGCATTGGCTTTCAAGTTATCCAGCATGTCATCAAGGTCTGCATCGGACAATGGGGCAAGCCGCAAAACCATGTCCTTCAAGGCTTCGGTGAGCACACCCCCAACCCCGAACATGATCACCGGGCCAAAATGGGGGTCTTTAAATATGCCTGCGGTAAATTCCCTTCGACCCTGGAGCTGGGGCTGGACCAGGAAGGCTTCAAAACTTTCGCCGGCCCGGGATTTCATCCTTTGAGCTGCTTTCTTCAGATGCACCTCATTGGTGATGCCCACTTCCACCATTCCGGCTTCGGTTTTATGCAGGATCTGTTTTGCAATACCCTTGAGCACAACAGGGTAGCCGACGGTTTGGGCAGCGCCATCGATATTTTCAATGGATTCCAGTCGTATTTCCGGCACCACGGCAATTCCCAGTTTTTTGAAAATATTTTTTGTCCGGTCCTCGTTGAGGTTTTCGATCCCGCTTTTGATGTAATTGCTGATGGTGGCCGCGATCTCTTTGAGTTGGCTCATGGTTTCACTCCGTTGAAAATGATGTCTGAAATACCGGCAGCAGTTTTTTTTATGTCCAGGGGTTTTCCGAAAATAACCTCCCCCAGACAGGCATGTTCAATGGCCCCTATAATAACTTTTCGTAAAAGATAGGGGTCCGTATCGGCAGCGATTTCCCCTGAGGCAATACCTTCCCGGATAATTTTAAGAATGGTTCGGGCATATACAGTAACCATTTCATAGGCGCCTGAATTGAAAAATGCCTGGGAATTTCTGACTTCAAGCAGCAGAATTTTGGACAGCAGGCGGTTCTCCAAATACTCTTCAAGGCTGGCAAGAATAATAAGGTCGAGTTTTGCAATACTGGATGTGGCCTGGGTCATCCGGATTTTTATTTTTTCATGGAATTCCTGGAAATGGCCATTAAGCACCTGGTAGAGCAGGTCTTTTTTATTTTTAAAATATTTGTAAATCAGTCCTTCGGTGACATCGGCATTTTTGGCAATCTGGGCCGTGGTAATGGAGTGGAAATCTTTTTCCTGCATCAGCCTGGAAAAGGATGCCATGATTTTTATGCGCCCGGGGGGATCTGGTTTTTCTTTACCGGTCATATAAAACAGCCTGTCTGGTGTAAAAATGTTACGTGAAGGAAAGAAGGTAAGTGATACTTACTCACAAATATGTATTCTGTCAACATGAAATCAATTTAAAAAAAAATAATCTGCCATGGCACTATCCTGATTCAGGCACCTCGACATATTTTCGACTGGTTTTGAACCGGTTTTCAACAATCAGACAGTTTTTTTTGAACCGCTTTAAGATCATGATGTAAAGCCTCTTTTTATTTGTTTTAAACATATTTATAAACACAATATTTGTCGGTTTTTAACATGATACTATGGTTGTCGATATTTTATTAACATCGTTTTGAACATGTTGGACAGGTGTTGATAAAAGATAAGGAGAACTCTATTATTTTTCACAGACAGAAACGCAGGGATGTGTTAGGGGGGACTCGGAAGAAATAAATTGCGCGCAAAACCTGCTGAATTTATTTCTTCCGAAAAAGTTGGATTTCTTCTTTTTTCTCAATTAAAGTTGATCAAATGAACCCCTTTTATTTTCTGGGTACCACGTTTTGAGGATTTCCTGCCAGATAGCTTTTTATATTTTCAACGGCTATAGACATCAGCCGTTCCCTTGATGCAATCGTTGCCCAGGCAATATGGGGCGTAATGTAACAGTTTTTAGCTGTCAGCAACGGGCAATTCTTGTCCGGCGGTTCTACATCCAGGACATCCATCGCAGCTCCGGCAATACGACCTTCATTTAAAAAATCTGCCAAATCGTTTTCAACAATCAGGGGCCCCCGGGAGGTGTTGATCAAATAGGCCGTTTTTTTCATTTGAGCCAGGGACTCTTTGTTTATCATTCCTTTTGTCTGCGGCGTGAGCGGACAATGCAAAGATATGATATCACTGCTGTGGATCAGGTTGTCCAGATCCGAATAGGTGATTCCATCAGGAAGATCAGGGGGAACAGAGCGGTTGTAGATCAGAATGTTCATCCCGAAAGCCAATCCGATCCGTGCCACGGCTTTGCCGATACCGCCATAACCGACAATGCCTAAGGTAATGCCTTCCAATTCTACCAAAGGATAATCCCAATAGCAAAAATCCTTAGATGCCGACCATTTTCCGTCCGTTACCGTCTGACTGTGGTGTCCAACCCTGTTTGTCAGTTCCAGAATCAGGGCAAAAACCATTTGCGCTGACGAAGAGCCGGAATAGCCGGGAACGTTGGTAACAGTAATCCCTGTTTTTTTTGTATATTCAAGGTCGACGACATTGACCCCTGTTGCTAAAACCCCGATATACTCAACCTTGTTCATTGCCGCAATGTTTTCAGCCGTCAGCACGGTTTTATTTGTCAACACAATATTGGCGTCAGTTGTTCGTTCCAAAATATCTTGCGGACTTGTCCTGTCGTAAACCTTGAGCTCTCCAATTTCCGAAAATTTTTCCCAGTTGAGGTCGCCCGGGTTTAGTGTATATCCATCAAGAACAACTATTTTCATTTTTTCACCTTCCTTCTTTATTATTATGTCCAAACAAGTTAGGAGATGTGCATCATAAAAAAATTTAAGTCAACGATATTTGGGTATCACATTCACCACCGAAAAATAATAAACTAAAGAGAGGGGTTAAATCAACACTGATAGGGTTCTGTAGTCCCTTAACATGCTAAATTTTTGTTGTATACAAAATTTTGAAGTAATTTCTATAACAGTCTTGATTTGCACCTTGTTGAATGCTATTAAAGTTCTGATTTGTTCTTTGTGATTTAAGAACAGATTGATTCATACCGTTGAAACCTTAGTATTGTTTGTATGTTATGGGTCAACTGCTCATGGCCTGTGAATTCGCCGTATGTGTTTGCAAGATGAAAGGCCTTAAGTTCAAAATGGATTATTTGATCGGGCTTTTATCTTAACATAATCGTGTTAGATGTTTTAAACCTAAACTTCAACAGAGGAATAAACATGACTGAAACAATTAGATGGACAAGAACCGATGAAGCACCCTTATTAGCAACGCATTCTTTGCTTCCCATTGTTAACTCTTACCTTAAAGGATCCGGGATTGAAGTCGAATTAAGAGATATCTCTCTGGCGGGCAGAGTCTTAGCTAACTGGTCTGACCGCCTGAAAGACGATCAGAAAGTGTCTGATGATCTGGCATTTTTGGGCCAGCTTGCCAAAACCCCTGACGGAAATATTATCAAACTTCCGAATATCAGTGCTTCTGTTCCTCAATTGAAAGGCGCTATCAAAGAGTTACAGGCTGCCGGATATGATGTTCCCGATTATCCTGATGAACCCAAAAATGCTGAAGAAGAAGCCATCAAAGCCCAATATTCCAAGAACCTGGGCTCTGCCGTTAACCCCGTATTGAGGGAAGGCAACTCCGATCGTAGAGCTGCTGTAGCGGTTAAAGAATTTGCCAAGAAAAATCCCCACTCCATGGGTGCCTGGTCTCCCGACTCCAAAACCCACGTTGCTTCCATGACCCAAGGCGACTATTACGGAAGTGAAATTGCAACAACTATTGAAAAAGCATGTACCATTAAGATCGAACTGGCTGGTGCAGACGGATCAACCACTGTTCTCAAAGAAAAACTTGCCCTGCAGGCCGGTGAAATTATTGATGCCTGCGTGATGAGCAAAAAAGCGCTTCGTGCATATCTTGCCAAAGAGATCGAGGATTGCAAAAAGCAGGGTATTCTGCTGTCAGCCCATCTTAAAGCAACCATGATGAAAGTGTCCGATCCGATCTTCTTTGGTCATGTTGTTTATGTTTACTTCCAGGAAGTTTTTGACAAACATGAAGGCATTTTCAAAGAGCTTGGCGTCAATCCCAACATGGGTCTTGGCGATCTTTACGCTAAACTTGCGACGTTACCTGCTGCCAAAAAAGCAGAAATTGAAGCAGATATCCAGGCCTGCTATGCAAAAAGACCGCCTCTGGCCATGGTTAATTCCGACAAGGGAATCACCAACCTGCACGTTTCCAGTGACGTGATCATTGATGCTTCCATGCCCGCAATGATCCGTAATTCAGGTAAAATGTGGGGAGCCGATGGAAAGGCTTATGATACCAAAGCCCTGATTCCTGACAGAGCATATGCCGGTGTTTTCCAGGCAGCCATTGAAGACTGCAAGAAAAACGGCGCTTTCAATCCTCCAACCATGGGTACCGTACAGAACGTTGGTTTGATGGCACAGAAAGCCGAAGAATACGGTTCACATGACAAAACATTTGAAATGAAGGCCGCCGGAACCGTTAAAGCTATCGATGATTCAGGTAAAGTTCTGCTTCAGATCGCTGTTGAAGAAGGCGATGTTTTCAGAATGTGCCAGGTAAAAGATGCTCCGGTTCAAGACTGGATCAAACTGGCCATTAACCGTGGCAAACTGACCGGTTATCCTGTTGTTTTCTGGCTGGATAAAAACAGAGCTCACGATGCCGAACTGATCAAAAAGGTTGATAAATACCTGCCCAACCATGATACATCCGGTCTGGAAATCAAGGTCATGGCACCGGCTGAAGCATGCACCTATTCCTGCGGTCGTGTAAGAAAAACACTGGATACCATTGGTGCGACCGGTAACGTTTTAAGGGATTATCTGACTGACCTGTTCCCTATTCTTGAACTTGGTACCAGTGCCAAACTGCTTTCCATCGTTCCCTTGATGGCAGGTGGCGGCCTTTTTGAAACCGGCGCCGGCGGATCTGCTCCGAAACACGTCCAGCAGTTCCTGGAAGAAGGCCATTTAAGATGGGATTCTCTGGGTGAATTCCTGGCATTGGCTGAATCCATTGAATACATTGGCAACAAAGGCAACGCCGCTGCCAAACTGTATGCCAAGACTCTGGGCGAAGCCAATACCAAGTTCTTGGCTGAAGGAAAAAACCCCTCTCGTAAAGTCAAAGAAATTGACAACAGAGGCAGCCATTTCTACCTGGCAATGTACTGGGCAGAGGCACTTGCCGCCCAGAACGACGATAAAGCTTTGAAAGCAAGATTTGAAAAAGTTGCTAACGCAATGCACGAAAACGAGAAGAAAATTGCCGATGAGCTGCTGGCTTCACAGGGTAAACCTGTTGATATCGGTGGTTACTACCACATTGATTTCGATAAAACCTCTGCTGCCATGAGACCTTCCGCAACTTTGAACAAAATCGTTGATAACGCCTAATTAGCTTATCATCTGACATTCTTAAGCCCGGCCGCTGAAACACATTTCGGTGGCTGGGTTTTTTTATATCCATCCATCAGAACGCACGGCAGGTCTTCTTAATCATGGGATGAATCTGCTTGATGATTGAAAAAACTTTTTCAGGATCCAGGCCCAGAACCTTCAGGGCTGACAGGCCGGATAGTTTTTCTATGATTTCATCGTGGTCCAGTTCAAATTCATCGCCGGTTTCCAGGGCAAGATCGCCTTCTTCAAGTTTAAGGGTATTGTTTTTATCCTGCTTTGAAAAAAAGCCAAACCCCAGTTTTTCGGACAGGGAATCGGCAAGGCTGACTGCAAGCAATTCCTTGTCTGTATCCTCTTCAAACTGCTCCCAGTGATGAATTTCGGCTATTTTTATAATCTGTTTGGAAAAGTTCATTTTTTTAAGCAGAACCCCGCCGAAGGTCGTGTGAATTTCGTGAATGACAAACTGCAGATCCTCATCACTGATACAGAGGTCCGGATACATGTCCACAAAGACCTTCATCAAAAGCATTTTGCCGATATCATGGACCAGGCCCATCAGGAAAACGGTTTCCAGGTTATCAAGTCCTTTTTCCTCGGCCAGGCGTCTTGCCAGGGTGGCCACAGCAAAGGAGTGAACCCATAATTTGTCCATTTCGGTTTTAAGTGCTTCATTTTCTGAATCAAAAAGGTTTTTTGTTGCAAGGGCCGAACATACGCCCAGGGTATGTTGAAGGCCAAGCCTCACCAGTGCACCGTTAAGGCTGTTTACATCGTCCAGACCTTTGTAAAGGGAAGAGTTGGCAATGGTGATAAGTTTTCCTGATATTACCAGATCCTTTTCCACAATTTTTGCCAGCTCATCAACAGAGGGGTCTTTGCCGGCCAGCAGTTCCTCAATTTCCTTAACAATGCTCGGGAACACCGGCAGTATGATTTTTCCCGAATAAAACCGTTTGATAATTTCGGCCACCCCGGCGCTGTGGAACATGCCTTCTTTGGCGGTTTTTTCTGCGGTGGCAGGCTCAAAGCCCAGCTGGGACAAAATTTGGATCAACTGGACATGGCTGACCGGTTTTGTGAGGTACCCGTTGCACCCGCGTTTGATGCAGGCATTTATTGTTCCCATGTTCATTCGGGCGGTTATCATTAGAATTTTTACCCGGTCTTTTTTGGAAATTTTGTCCTGAAGCTCTTTTTTTCGAATATGTTCAAGAAGTTCCTGGCCACCCATGCCGGGCATGGATACATCAAGGGTTATGATATCAAATGGGTGTTTTTCCGCCTTTGCCTTGTCAAGTTCTTCCAGAGCCTTTTTAGAGCTATCCACAGCTACGCAAGTACCCATATGTGTCATTTTTGCGAGCAGAATATTTCTGGACATCTCTTCGTCATCTACGATGAGAATTTTCATCTATCCGTTCTTATGGTAAGTTTACCCCAACGTTGGCGTTTATTACTGGAATATCATCCATGATATCGGTTTCGGATTCGCCAAGGTCCTGCATGATTACAGCCTGGGATGTGGTGCCGTCCACCAGGATTTTTAGGGACCTGTCAAACCGGATATGCTTCAGATACCGGGTGGCAGTGGCAGGTTCCAGGCTATAGAGAAAATCATAATCAATAAAATCGTTGCACTTGTCCTCTACGGTTATATAGGAAATGCCAAGGGCGGTGATATTCTGAAAAAAATGGGATCCCTGGGAAAAATCCGCTCTGATGCTTTCAATGGTGGTCTCTACCATGACCCCCACGTTGGAAATATCGTTCCATGCCACGGGAATGCCCAGCCACCGGTCCGAAGACCCCCAGCGTCCTGGTCCGATGAGTACATATTTTGTTCCGGTATCATTGAACATGGCATTGATTTTATTAATTTCCTCTGCCATCAGAGGCGTTTTATTCGCTTCAAAGGTTTTGGGATCCACATACACGATATCCCGGATATCCTTATATTCCCCATTGCCAAGGGAATGGGTGGAATGGCACAATGCATTTTTAATCTCTTTTTCCGTAATTGTTACCCCAAGTTTTTGCTTATATTCGCACATGGGCCGGATCTGGAGCAGGGAGAAGCGCGGCCTTGACCGGACACCTTCAACGGGAAGGTCCACGGCAAACTCCACTTCAACGGATGTGCCCATCCAACGGACGCCTAAAGCAGTGACTTCGGACAGGATTTCTGCCAGGGGAAAGGCGTTGTATTTCAGGATATTAGCAAAAGTGAGTACAGGAAATTCTTTGTCTGAAAAGTGGTCCCGGATGCGGTTATCCTGCATATTAAAGGAGGAGCAAAGCATCCGGACGGCCGGATGGTCCTTGGCATCGGCAATGTATAGTTTGGTCAGACAGGGATCTTCACCAATGCCGAAAAATTTTTCATGGGTCGGGAATTCATCCATTTTCAGGGCGTAAAAATATTTTTGTGAGTTTTCCAGAATATCATCAATCATGGAAAACTGGGGCAGAAATTGTGGATACTTCGGGCAGAGCCGAAGGGTTTTCCCGCCGTCCATAACAATTTTTCCAAGCCCCAGCGCAATGTAAGAAATGCCGTCTTCGGCTTTGAGATGGGCAATGGGATAGAAATTATAGGAGAGGGCAACCCCTGAGATAGACGGGTAAAAATAGTTTTTGTGCCGGGTACCGGTGATTTGCTGAAGCACCACGGCCATCTCTTCGTCCTGGGTTCTGTGCATGGTGGACTGGGTATAGGATCTCGGGGCTTTCAGATATGTTGAGGCATATACCAGCTTTACGGCCGTGATCAGTCGCTCAAGGCGTTTTTCAGTGCTTGTATCGGTATTCGGCAGCATATAGGTTTTATAAAGTCCGGCATAGGGCTGGTAATGAGCGTCCTCAAACAGGGACGAAGATCTGACGGCAATGGGGTAATGTACATTTTGAATATAGGCCTTTAATCTCATTTTCAGCGGGCGGGGCAGTTCTGCTTTAAGAAAGTGTTCTATCACTTGGGCGTCATCCGGGATTTTGTCCTGTTCTATAAGCCGGAAGAGCTTGTTTTCCTCCACAAACATATTGAATCCGTCCGTGGCAATGACAAATGTCTGGGGGATGGTAATGTCAATTTCCGGGAATTTTTGGCTCAAAGAGAGGTCTATGCCCAGTTGATGGGACATGAACGCAAGTCCTCTTGCCTTGCCGCCCAAGGATCCTGTTCCTATTTTCATGAAATCCGTGTCCGAGTCAAATTTTTCAGGGTCAAATTCAATGACAAGCCCCTGGCGGGAGTCTTTCCGGCGGGCACGGATGCGCTCTATGAGAAACCGCTTAATTTCTGATGCGTCGGTAAAATCGTCAATGGTGTAGGGTTTAAGGCTTAGGGCAAAATCAACTTCGTTGCGGGCAAGCAGCCATCTGGAAAAATCATTGTGCCTGGCATGATGAAGCATGGATGCATCGGGGAGATCCGGCAGCAGCTTTTCGACCTCTCTTAAATTGGAAGCCCGGGCGATTTCACTGCTGTCCGGCATACGGAACACAAAGGCCCCGAATCCCAGATGTGTGACAAAAAAGCTTTTGATCTGGTCATGGAGGTTATTTGAATTTTTATTGATAAACTCGGCGGGTATGGTTGCTGCAATGTCCCGATTTTTTTCCTCAGTACTCAGGATCAGGACGGGCAGATTCGGGATTTCAGATTTGATCCGGGTTAAAAGTTTGCAGCCGGCATAAGGATCTTCCTGGCCGTTCATGACGTAGCGCATATCCGTGAAAACGCTGAGCACATAGGGTTTGTAAAGCTCAAACAGGGTCATGGCCTGGTCATAGTCGTGGGCCACAAGGATTTTGGGCCGGCCCCTCCTTTTTAAAATCCTTTGCTCTTCATTAATGGAATCCTCCATGACCGACTGGGTCTGGATGACAATGTGTTTGTACAGGACCGGCAGTAAAGAAGAGTAATGATAGGGGGAATCCTCTACCATTATAATGACCCTGACCTTTGCATTTTGTGTGTCAAAGGCCACATTTTTTTCATCTTCAAAATTTTTTATGATGGCCAACAGCAGGTCGGCCTTTCCTCTCCATATATAGGTCCGGTAAACAGCGGATTCAGGCTCTGCATCCGCATACCGATTAATATCGCAGGTGTTATGAAACAGCAGGCAAAAGGGGATCTGTGAATATTGCTCCTTCAGCTGTCTGCCAAAGGTGTATACATCCATCCCGGCCAGTCCGGGCATGGCAAGAACCAGGTCAAAAGGTTTGCTTTGAAGTTGTTCAAAGGCTTCCGTGACTGAGAAGGCAAAGGTCAGTTTCGGGGGTTTGGACAGATTCAGCCCCTTATATTGATTGATAATCCGGTTTGAAAGCCGGCCCTCTTCTTCCATAATAAACGCATCATAGGGGCTGGATACCAGAAGGATATCCGCCACCTTATAGGCCATGAGTTCATGATATATTTTTATGGAAGGTCCATCAGCGGCTGTTTCGTCTGTTTTCATGACTTTTCCCGAGCGGCTTAATCCATGTCCATGTGATTTTCACTTTCAAAAATTGTTTTTTAAAAATCAGTATAACTGGTATTTTACTATCTTTCCATCCAACCCCCCGATTTCCAGGTTTTTTTTCCATGAAGGGGCCAAGGGCAGATGTTTGATAAAGCCCGGGTCGCCAAAATAGACATAGGCAGTACAGCTTTTGCACTGTTCCTTTAAAAATTGGCCAAGGTCTTTGTAAAACAATTTCATGTTCTGGTCCTTGCCCATTCGGATCCCGTAAGGGGGATTGGTTACAATGAGCGTGTTTTCCACCCGGTTAAGCTGTCTGAAATCTGCCAGCTCCACGTCAATCTCTGCACCATAGTGAAGTCCCATCAGGTTGGTTCTTGTGGCTTCAACGGCAAGGTCGGAAATATCGCTGCCCCGGATAAGTCCCCTGGGAAGTGGCCGGATGGCTTTGTCTGCCGCGGCTTTAACCGCTTCCCATTCCCGGACATTAAAATCAGGCAGGCGCTCAAATCCGAACTGTTCACGAAAAATCTGGGCCGGAATCCGGCTGTAATGCATCAGGGCTTCGCACAGAAGGGTTCCGGATCCGCACATGGGATCCAACAACGGTTCTTCTCCATTCCATCCGCTTAAGGCAATAATGGCTGCGGCCACGGTTTCCTGCATGGGGGCAGAAACCCTGGCTTCCCTGTATCCCCGCTTGTGCAAAGGCCCTGAAGCTGCGTCAATGGAAATGGCGGCCCGATCTTTATGGATATGGACATTGATCATGATCCAAGGCGACTCGGTATCTACTGAAGGCCTGCGGTTGCTCCTGTCCCTGAAATAATCGGCAATGGCGTCCTTGACCCTCAATCCGGCAAAATTGGAATGGTTGATCTGTGACTCGGACACGTTGGACGCAATGGAAAAGGTTTTTTGGGGTGTTAAAAACTCTTCCCATCGGATTGTTCTGGCCCCCTTGTACAAGTCATCCTTGTCCTTGCATTGAAATTCGACCAGGGGGACAAGCATCCGTGACGCCAGGCGGGAAAGGTAGACTATTTTATAAAATGTGGATTGATCCGCCTCAAACCAGATGCCCCGAAACACCGGTTGTGTATTTTTTCCACCAAGATCCTGGATCTCTTTTAAAGCCAGATCTTTGACGCTTTCCGCCACCTGGGCAAAATAGCGGGATTCCCGCTCGTAAATATATTCAAGTTTTGCCAGTTTTCGGGTTCTGCCCTGTCCCTTCTGGAGAATGGCCTTTTTGGGTATGTTCAACTTAGGTTCCTTTGTCTACTAAATTTCAATTCGCAATTTTATATCAGATTCTTTTGCTATCCGGCAAGATCGATAAATCCTTGGATATAATTCGGTTGTACTCTCCTGGTCGCGGATTCCCACGCTTATCTCTTTTCAGATGACGCCCGGATCAATGGAAACAGCTTTTAAGCCAAGCCTTTTTTGATTCTTTTCCGCGTCAATTAATGATACCCCAAACCTTTATTGACAGGTCATTACGCGTCAAAATAAAAAAAATAGATTGATAAGCGTTTCCTAAAATATAGATTGACAAGCGTTTCCTATTTTATTAAATTTTTAATTTTTTCATGGAATTATTAATTTTTTTTATAGAATTTTATAGAAAAAAAAGAATTAGGGACGGTTCTCCAAACCATTGATTGATTTAAAATACGCCATAACGGACGTAGTAAGGCAGTGGAAGGAACTTTTACCGATTTTGGGATTGAAGAATCTGTTGTCGATGCTGCAAACAGATTGAAGGAGCGTTATTATCTAAAACAAGGATATGTAAAATGTATGTTATGGGAAAAAAAATAAAGCGTCTCTTGATTGCCAACCGCAGTGAGATAGCTATCCGTGTAACACGTGCGGCACATGAGCTTGGACTGGAAACTATTGCTATCTACTCCCAGGAGGACCGATTTGCACTTCATCGGTTTAAAACCGGTGAAAGTTATTTGATCGGAGAAGGAAAAGGCCCTATTGAAGCCTATCTGGATATTGAAGGGATTGTTCGGCTTGCCAAGGAAAAAAATGTAGATGCCATCCACCCCGGATACGGATTTCTCGCAGAAAAGCCGGAATTTGCTGAGGCGTGTGCTGAAGCCGGCATTATATTTGTCGGGCCGTCTCCGGATGTTATGCGCAAACTGGGGAATAAGGTTTCTGCCCGCAAGGTGGCTATAGAGGCGGGAGCCCCTGTTGTTCCGGCAAGTGGTCCATTACCTTATGATGATAAAAAAATCATTGAACTCGCTGAAGAGATTGGCTATCCGATTATGTTGAAAGCCAGCTGGGGCGGTGGCGGCAGAGGCATGCGGGCTGTGGAAAGCACAAAGGAGCTTTTGACCCAGGTTGATGCCGCCCGCAAGGAATCCAGCGCTGCGTTCGGAAGTGATGAAGTTTATTTTGAAAAACTTGTCAAAAGAGCCAGACACCTTGAGGTCCAGATTTTGGGGGACTCCCAAGGAAATATCATTCATCTATATGAACGGGACTGCTCTGTTCAAAGAAGAAATCAAAAGGTTGTTGAAAGGGCGCCATCCACGTTTCTTTCAGAGGAAAAGCGCCAGGAATTGTGTAATGCAGCCCTGGCCATTGCCAAAAAAGTAGGATATGAAAGTGCCGGAACCGTTGAGTTCCTGATGGATATGGAAAAAGAAAAGTTCTACTTCATGGAAGTCAATCCAAGAATACAGGTAGAACATACGGTAACAGAGGAAGTAACCGGAATTGACATTGTCAAGGCGCAATTAAGAATTGCCCAGGGAATGCTGATCGGAAGTCCTGAAAGCCTTATTCCTACCCAGGAGAATGTGAGACTAAGCGGCCATGCCATTCAATGCCGTATTACCACGGAAGATCCTGAAAATAACTTTATTCCAGATTACGGAAGAATTACAGGCTATCGGACAGCAGCAGGATTCGGCATTCGTCTGGATGCCGGAACCGCTTATTCCGGGGCAATCGTTACCCGATATTTTGATTCCCTTTTGACAAAAGTAACCGCGTGGGGCGCAAATGCCGAGGAAGCTCGTTTGAAAATGAATCGGGCTCTGACGGAATTCAGGATTCTGGGCGTTGCCACAAACCTGCAGTTTCTACAAGGCCTGGTTAATCATCCAACGTTCATAAATGCCGAATATACCACTAAGTTCATTGATGAAACCAAAGAGCTCTTCACTTTTACCAAAAGACGTGACCGGGCAACCAGACTTCTTTCATTCCTTGGAGAAGTTATTGTTAACGGAAATGAGGACGTCAAAAATAGACCCGTTCCGGCATTACATGTGCATCAGCCTACCGTACCCAAATATTCTGCAAAGCAGGCCCAGCCGGGACTCAAACAATTGCTGGACACTGAAGGACCGCAGGCCGTTGCAAACTGGATGAAAGCGCAGAAAAAACTGCTGATTACTGATAAGAGCATGCGTGATGCCCATCAGTCACTTCTTGCCACCAGGGTGAGAAGTTTTGATCTTGTGAACATTGCACCAACGTATGCTGCGCTTTTGCCTGACCTGTTTTCAGTAGAGTGCTGGGGCGGCGCAACCTTTGATGTTGCCATGCGGTTTTCCAAAGAGTGTCCATGGGAACGGCTTCAGGGATTGCGTGCGGCCATGCCGAACCTTTTGACACAAATGCTGCTCAGAGCTTCCAATGGTGTGGGGTATACCAATTATCCGGACAACGTTATCAAGTACTTTGTCAAACAGGCTGCTGAAAACGGAATGGACCTTTTCCGTGTTTTTGATTCCCTGAACTGGGTCGAAAACATGAGATTGGCGATGGATTCGGTTCTGGAAAACAATAAAATTTGTGAAGCCGCCATATGTTATACAGGTGATATTCTGGATCCCAAAAGGACCAAATATAGCCTGAAATACTATGTTGATATGGCAAAAGAGCTGGAAAAAGCCGGTGCCCATATTTTGGCGATTAAGGATATGGCAGGATTGTTAAAGCCGGCTGCGGCAAAGGTGCTGATTGAAGCCTTAAAGAATGAAATTGGTCTGCCCATTCACCTTCACAGCCATGATACCAGCGGCATTGCCTCAGCAACACTGCTGTCGGCAGCAGACGCAGGCGTTGATGCCATTGATGCGGCAATGGATGCCATGAGCGGGTTGACCTCGCACCCCAATTTAGGTTCCATCGTGGCCGCACTTAAAAATACCCCGCGTGATACCGGCATGAATTCAGAATCCCTGGCAATTATTTCCAACTACTGGGAAAAAGTAAGACAGATGTATGTCGGTTTTGAAAGTGAATTTCACAGCGGCACCTCTGAAGTTTATCTGCATGAAATGCCGGGCGGACAATATACCAATCTGCGCCAGCAGGCCAGGGCACTGGGCATTGAAGAAAGATGGCCTGAAGTGGCAAAGGTGTATAGAGATGTAAATCAGATGTTCGGTGATATTGTAAAAGTCACGCCAAGCTCCAAGGTGGTTGGCGACATGGCTTTGTCCATGATTACCAGCGGTCTGACCAAAGAAGATGTTTTGAATCCGGAAAAAGAAGTGTCGTTCCCGGAATCCGTCGTTAGCTTCTTTAAAGGAATGATGGGACAACCTCCGGGAGGATTTCCCAAAGAGTTGCAGAAAAAGATATTGAAAGGTGAAGAACCCATTACAGTTCGTCCAGGACAACTGCTTGAGCCTGTTGACATGGACTCAACGCGTGCGGAAGTAGAAAAGCTGGCAGAAAGGAAAATTTCAGACTGCGAACTTGCTTCCTATTTAATGTATCCGGATGTATTCATTGATTACACCAAGCATCGCAGGACCTATGGAAATGTGAGTGTGCTTCCAACGCTTAATTTTTTCTATGGAATGAAACGGGAAGAAGAACTTTCTGTTGATCTCGCGTCCGGAAAAACCCTTATTGTTCGTCTCATGGCCAAGGGAAAGGCAGATGAAGAAGGAAAAAGAGAGGTCTTTTTCGAACTGAATGGTCAATCCCGGATTGTTAAAGTACCTGACCGCTCGAAAGCGCCGGAAAGAGCACCAAGGGAAAAGGCCAACCCGGCTGTTCTTGGTGAAATTGGTTCACCAATGCCGGGTCTGATCTCTGCCGTTTGCGTTACTGAAAACCAGGAGATCGAACGAGGGGATGTTCTTGCTACCATTGAAGCAATGAAAATGCAAACCAATGTGCTCTCTGATGTCTCCGGTATTGTTCAACGAATTGTCACATCCGTTGGAACACAGGTTGATGCAAAAGATCTGCTGATTGTTATTAAGCAGGTAGAAGATTAATTCAGTTTTTTTTGACTTAGTATAAAAAAGGCCGATGCACCCAATAGGTGAATCGGCCTTTTTTATAACGGTCATGTCTTGACGGACACAACAAATAATGAAAGATGTGAGTATTGAGTATTGAGAAAACAGCTTGTTTTAAATCTCACTACTCACTACTCATAACTTTCTTATAAAAAACAAGGTAATAATCCTTCGTCATAATATCACCTCCTTATAAAAATCCTCAATTGAACAATATCAAGATTCATATTTGAATTGATCAATAGATGATCAAATATAGTAATAAAAATTATATTGACATGAAAAAAAACAGAATTAAATTAGGCAAAAAATAGAGATGACAAAAAATAGAGATGATTTTGTGGGAGCAAAGGTATCAGGATAGGATCGACAAACCTTAAAACTTTCATAAAGACGTCGATTCTACCAGCCCGAACGCTCCATCAATATTCTAAAATAACAACTATTTAAAGGAGGAATACTTATGTTTACGAGAATCAGTGATCTTGACAGATTGTTCGGGACCATGAACCTTCTTCAAAAAAGACTGGACAATCTTTACGGCGACTATGAAAAATCATCCGGTTACAGATGGGGATTCGAACATACTGCTCCCCGGACCAATCTTTATGAAAATGGTGACAATTTTGAAATCAGGGCGGAAGTGACGGGACTTGAAAAAGGCGACTTGAATGTAAAAATTCAGGGGAACTATCTTGAGATCAGCGGTCAAAGGAAACCCGATGCACCTGAGAATTATAAAACCCATAGAACGGAAAGGGGTATCGGGTGTTTTTCCAGAAGTTTTACACTACCGGCAGATGTTGATTCCACCAAAGTTGAGGCCACATTAAAAGACGGTGTGCTGTACCTTACCCTTCCCAAGCACGAGGCTGCGAAACCCAAAAAAATCAGCATCAGCTAAATCGTCAATGAAAAGTTTATGCAAAGGAGGTTTACCATGGATAGGAGCCAGGAAATAGTCAAACAGGAAGAAAAAAATATTGAAAAAACCAAGGAATTATATAAAGCAACCCCTGCCGTTGATATTTATGAAAATGAGGACGAAATACTTATCTATGCCGACATGCCCGGTGTTGTAAAAGACGATATATCTGTTGATATAGACAACGGCACCTTATCGATATCCGGTCTCAGAAAATTGTCTGTAAACGGTTCGGTCACCTACGAAGAGTTCTCAGATGTTGAATATGTAAGAAATTTTTCCGTACCCCAGACCATTGATGTTGAAAAAGTTGAGGCTGAACTGAAAAACGGTGTATTACGGCTGCATCTGCCAAAGTCTGAGGCAGCCAAACCCAGACAGATTGAGATAAAAACCGCATAATACCCCCCAAATTAACCCGGAGTGTTTATCAATCGCCTTTAAAATCGAGAAAATAACTAATTCGGGAAGCTTTCTCCGGGTGGCTTCCCATCTCTATCCCCTATATTTACCATCTTAGGGACTTAGGTAAAAAACTATTCAAAATTGGTGAGTTATTTTTTTTTCGCATCCCCTACCCTTCTGCTGCCTGGTATCCTTTGCATAGCATTCGTGAAATCGTCAAGGTCAAAATCCTTTTTTAAAATTGAATTTACAAGTTTTCTGATACGATTAAGTGTGGGGTGTCCAAAAACGCGGTTTTAAGGCTATTTTTTTGGCTCTCCGATATTTTCCGTGGTTGTAATTTGGGTACTCACCCGCTATTACTTTGAT
>NZ_DDYV01000038.1:0-3343 GCF_002348205.1 Desulfobacter sp. UBA2225
GACGCGGAAGATCTGATGGAAGCAACCAGTAAAGATGGCAATGACGACGACTACATCTACGGCGGAATATCGGTAAGCATGGCGTTTTAACACCCAACATCCCCCCCGAATCCTGCAATTGCTCGAGTCTTGACATCTTCCACCCTCCTGGAGACTGTAGACGTCCAGCCCTTGCAGGATTCAGCCTTATTTTATCAGTGCCTTACAGCTCATTTACTTGTTCTTTTGACAAAAAAATGAGCTGTAAGACATTTGTCCCGTTCATCGAGGTCCCGCATGACCTCAATTCTCTTATTCTGCTCAACAAAAAAGTGCTGTTTACCTGTCTGTTTACAGCGGTACGGGATACCCTGTTTGCCTTTGCTGCCGATCCGCAATGGCATCTTGGAGGGAAACCGGGGCTTTTGACGGTACTGCATACCTGAAGCCAGACCCTCGTCGATCATTTTCATATCCACTGTCTTGTCCCGGCAGGTGCGCTCTCATTGGATGGAAGACGTTGGATTGCAAGCAAGGACACCTTCTTTTTCCATGTGAAACACCTGGCCAAAGAGTTTAAGAAACGCTACCTCACCATGGTGGAAAGCCGGATTGCGTCCCTCATCCTCCCGGAAAACAGCGCGACCTGTATACGGGAAGCGGGGTGAAGGACTGAATCGTCTATGCCAAAAAGCCCTTTGCCGGCCCTGAGCAGGTCCTTGCCTATCTTGGTTGTTACACCCATTGGATCGTTATTTCCAACCACCGGATAAAGGCAATTGGTAACAACCAGGTAACATCACCTATAAGGACCGCAGCGATAACAACAAAAACAGAATAATGACTCTGGCAGCAACGGAATTCATTTGTCGTTTTCTGCTCCATGTCTTACCGCATCGGTTCATGAAGATCAGGTACTATGGATTTCTCGCCAACATATGCAAAGGAAAAGCGGTGCTTCTAATCCGCAGACTGATTGGCAAATTCATGGGGATCATATCCTTTGCCACCGAAACAATCCGGGAAAAGATGTTTCGCCTGACCGGCAGAGATATTCTGCGCTGTCCCCACTGTATGCAGGGAACAATGGTGCATGGTGCAATGCTGCTGCCAGTGAACAGCAGTTGACTTGACAAGAGTTCCATGCAAAATCGTTTTTTTTTAAGAACCTCAGCAGAGGGTTAGCAGTGGTGCGTCTGAATTTCAGGAAAATCATGCAAAAATATGCAAAAATAATCCAAGAATAACCATGGATGACTCCAGAAAAGCAGAAAAAAACAATTTCATTCCCTCTTCCCCCTCCAGCAACGAATTCCTATATCCCTTGCCACAGTATCTGCATGTCTCACAAAAAGTTTGCTTTGCAGTTTCAGAGTGTTATAAACATACTCCATAGGAATTAAAAACAACTTCCTTCGAACCCGCGGCTCAGTCCAACAACATTTTATCAATCATCCCGCTCTGCCTGCCGGATATCTGGAGTAGAATCACGGTTCCGGGATCATGGATGACAATGGTATTGCCTGGGCGGGACGAATGATAAAACGCTCTTAGTTAGAACTCGGCTAAGTGGTAGCAACATTACCCAAAGGTTGGCAATGTGATTTTCATATAATTTCAAGCCACTGGCAACTATAACGGGAGGATATATGGCCAACCCAACCCCAGAGCAACAACGCGCAATGCTTCAAGCACACGAAGATGTCGCGTTGTACTGGTACATTGATCACAAAACCAAAGAAATTCGCCGTAAGCCGTTAACTATTATATTTCGTGTTCTAGATTTTTTCTGGAAAGAAAAACATACAGTTTGGCAACTTTATCGGTGGCTTATGTTTCGGTGTTCCGAGACGGACATGATGCCTTTGCGGACTCCGATGCAAAGTGACAACATGCCAATAAAGGGTTTCCCCATGAAGTATGAACTTCTAAATGGATGGACTATTCCAACAAAGGATTTGAAACACCTGAAAAATGGGCCTCTCGCAGCAGAAGGGCTTCAGCAAATAATTGTACCCGCAGCAGTTGGTTGGCCACACCTTCTTGAAAGAATCAAGCAATTTGCACCTATTATTACATCTTTTGCTGGATTAACGACTATCGTAACAAACTGGTCAGCAGTAGAGAAAATTTTCAGTTACGTCATTAATACGTTCTAACAAGTCAATAAACCCGACCGGAATCAAGCGCGTTCTTAAAAATGGCAGCATCTCGGCCGGCAGGTTATTTCATCGTTATGCATATGCATGATTCCCGCACTCTAGGCCCTGCAAGGCTCGAACTCTTCACCCAACTGAAGAGTCAGATTTCGTTTTCTGATTTCTGCCCTCCCGCTGGAACAATTGAATTTCGAGCAAATGACGACTTCCTGACCAATTCAGTGATGCTCTTCAGGCTCTCATATCCAGACTACGAGCTTAAAGCATCAATTCGCGATGGAATGGTTTTTGTGCGCCGCAATGCCTTATATCAACATAGCGAGCAATACACAGGTAAAGATCCTTGCCATGTCGCTATTCAATGGGACATTGAATCAATTGCGTGTGGAATCATGCCCTCGGGCAATCCAGCAGATTCAACGAATCAACAAGAAAAATGGTGCCAGGCTTCCAAGTTGTCAAGTTGAAGTTATGGCGAGCAAGCCATGCCACCCATCTAATTCCCCCCTCTTTTCCCTTCTCCCCTTTTTCCTCTGTCCCGGATTCCACAGCGCTTTTTTACTCCAACGTTCCGAGATAGTTGAAGGTGGGCAGTTTCGTCATCCGCCCTGCCCCGCTGAGCCGGTCGGCCAGGGTCTGCAAATCGTTGGAACTGGCGGGGAGATGGCAGAGATCCACCACCACATAGTCAAGCCCCATATCCCGCAGTTCTCCAAGATAGGGCAGCAGCGAGAACGGGCGGCAGGGCACGGTCTTGACCAGCCCGTCTTTTTTGTGCATGGTGAATGATTCCCCCTTGGGGCTGGTCAGTACCCGGTCGTACTGAAAGTGGCGGGCCGCGAGTCTTGCGGTAAAGAGGGCGGGCGCGCCGTAAACGGTCAGCCCCTTGCGGATATGCTGGGAATTGGCCCGGCTGCTTTTCAAAAGATTGGTAAGCAAAGTCCGGTCGGCCTCAATGGAGAGCTGGGCCGCCTCCGCCCCCAGATGGGCAACCACGGCCAGGGCCTGATTGTTCATAAGGTTGACGGTATAATCGCAGCTGAGATGCACCCGCTCCCCCTGAAACATCCAGGCCTGACTGATATGGCCGAGCTGAAAGCTCTTGAAGCCGGAGCGGATAAGAAGGGTGAGCTGTTTGTGCATCAGGGCCAGCTCCGCCTCAAAGAGAATGGGCGGCAGGCACCAGGTCAGATTGCGGATGGTGG
>NZ_DDYV01000171.1:0-9817 GCF_002348205.1 Desulfobacter sp. UBA2225
AATGGGTGCAATGCTCGGTTATCAACGCCGGAGACGGTACCCATGCCCATCCCTCCCAGGCCCTTTTGGACATGATGACGATCCAGGAGGAAAAAGGCGGGTTTGAGGGGTTAAAGGTTTGCATTGTCGGCGATATTTCCCATTCCAGGGTGGCCCGGTCTAATATAGTCGGTTTATCCAGAATGGGGGCTCATGTAACCATCTGTGCGCCAGGGACCATGATCCCCGTCGGCATTGAACATATGGGATGTACCGTGGCCAGGGATATGGACGCCTGTGTGGCAGATGCGGATGTGGTAATGATGCTCAGGATTCAAAAGGAGCGCCAGGGGGGCAGCCTGCTTTTTCCAAGTGAGCGGGAATATGCCGCACTTTACGGGCTGAATCAGACGCGTCTGGCGCTGGCGGCAAAGGATGCTCTGATCATGCACCCGGGGCCGTTGAACCGGGGCGTTGAGATTTCAACCCTGGTGGCGGATGGGGAACAATCCGTAATTCTGGACCAGGTGACCAATGGGGTGGCCCTTCGCATGGCTCTTTTTTATCTGGTGGCAGGAGGCAGTAGAAATGCAGATTCAAATTAAAGGCGTCCGGGTCGTTGATCCGGGTAACATTGAAGGTATAAGGGATATCAGTATAAAAGACGGCCTGTTTGAGGCGGTGTCGGAACCGGGACAGTTGCCGGAAGTTGCCAAAGATGCCAGTGATGNNGCCAGGAATATAAAGAAACCATAGAGACAGGATTAAAGGCTGCGGCTGCCGGGGGGATCACGGCTGTCTGTGCCATGCCCAATACCAAACCCGTGAACGACAATGCCCAAGTTACCGCCTTTATCCTCTCCCAGGCCAAAAAGGCAAATGCCTCCAGGGTATATCCGGTGGGGGCCATTTCCAGAAATCTTGAAGGAGAAAAGCTCAACGATATTGCGGATATGAAAAAAGCCGGGATCCGGGCCGTGACCGATGACGGTATGCCGGTGACCGATTCCCAGCTCATGAGGCGGACCCTGGAATACTGCAAATCCTTAGGATTGCCTGTGCTTGTTCACGCTGAAGACAAGCGACTTGCCGATGGCGGATCCATGAACGAAGGTCTGCCTGCCACGGTGATGGGGATAAAAGGGATTCCCAATGCTGCCGAATCCGTCATGGTGATGCGCGATATTGCTCTGGCTGAACTGACGGGCGCCAGGGTGCATTTTTGCCACATGAGTACGGCCCAGTCCATTGAGGCCATCCGTGCGGCCAAGGCAAAGGGGCTGCCGGTCACCTGTGAAACCGCCCCCCATTATTTCACCCTCACGGATGCGGATATGCCTGCCTATGACACCAATTTCAAGATGAATCCGCCCTTGCGCAGTGACAAGGACCGGGCAGCCATTATTGAGGGGCTGACCGACGGCACCATTGACATGATTGCCACGGACCATGCCCCCCATGCCGAAGATGAAAAACAGGTGGAATTCGACCTTGCCGCATTCGGTATTGTGGGGCTTGAAACCTCCCTGGGGCTAAGCCTGGCGCTTGTGGCCCAGGGCCATTTGACCCTGGCGCAGCTGGTGCAAAAAATGGCTAAAGCTCCGGCAGATCTCATGGGGATCAACAACGATATTGTGCCGGGCAACCCCGCGGATCTCACCCTGATTAATATGGATGCCGGCTGGACCGTGGATCCAAATTTATTTGTCAGCAAAGGACGCAATACGCCTTTTGCCGGTCGCAGGCTTACGGGTGCTGCTGTTTTGACCATTGTTGGCGGCCGGATTATTTACGCTATGGATGATTAGAATTTTCATGGCCCTTACCTTTCCCTTTGTCCAAAAATGCGATTTTTTTAAGGAGGTCCTTCTTGACAAGCAAAGACCAATGTAGTAACATTGCTACATTCTATGGGAAGGAGGTCAATATGAGTATTACAACAATTTCCAGCCGAGAATTAAATCAAGACATAGGTCGTGCAAAAAGAGAGGCTAAAAAAGGTCCGGTGATCATTACAGATCGCGGTAGACCTTCTTACGTCCTTATAACGGTTGAGGAATATCAAGTGCTCACAGGGACGCAACAAAGTATTCTTGATTTACTGGCTATGCCTGGTTTAGCGGATACAGACTTTGATCCTCCCCGTTTAAAAGACTCTCTTTGCCAAGCGGCGGATTTGTCCTGATGTATTTACTTGATACGAATGTACTCTCTGAACTTAGGAAAGCAAAAACCAATAAGATAAACAAAGCCGTCGAAGCTTGGGCAGGCAATGTACCTGCTTCAAACCTGTATTTATCGGTTATTACTGTTTTAGAAATAGAATTAGGGGTGCTTCTAAAAGAGAGGAAAGATCCTCGGCAGGGAAATATACTTCGTGTTTGGCTCAACGATCATGTAATACCGACATTTAGAGCACGTATTCTTGCTGTTGACACATCAATAGCCGTGAAATGTGCGATATTGCATGTTCCTGAGCCTAAATCATACCGCGATTCTCTTATTGCTGCGACGGCTATAGTACATAAACTGACAATTGTAACAAGGAATGTGTCAGATTTTATTCAGACAGGTGTTAATATAATTAATCCTTGGGACGCATAGCATGACTTTAGCAGAAAAGCTTAAATAGTAGATTTTTTAGCCCGCTCTTATGAACGTGGTCCGGCCCCTATTTTATTGGGGATTCTAAACATTGAGTATTTTATTTCACCATGAAGGACATGAAGAGCATGAAGAATATATACCTGGAAATCAATCTTCATGTCCTTCATGCTCTTCATGGTTTTAAATCGACCAGGGATTGCCCGGGATAGGACGCAATGGCAGACACACACAGCATTCTGGTGGTGGATGACGAACTGAGCATGCGCCAGTTCCTGGAGATGCTTTTGTCCCAAAAAGGGTATCAGGTCACGCTTGCCAAAAACGGCAAGCAGGCACTGGGCAGTATTAAGCAGAAAAAATACGATCTGGTGCTTACCGATATCCGTTTAGACGACATTTAAGTTAGTTGATTTGCAGGAACTATTTTACCGTGCTTGAGAGAAGTTCCGATGTAAACCAAAGGAATTATGTTATAATGGAAATAAGCAAGACACTTGAGCAAATTATGGCTTTGGTCAAGCGTAGAGAAGTGATGATATCAGATCATGGATATGATGAGCTTGCTGAAGATGCAATTTCTGTAAATGATATTATGTCAGGTGTCGCTAACGGAATAGTCGTTGAGGATTATCCCGATTATTTTAAGGGCTCTTGTGTTTTGGTTTTACAAAAAGACCGTCAAGGTAATCCCATCCATGCAGTATGGGGAATACCTAAAGGTTCTTCATCGCCTGCTGTTTTAGTTACTGCATACAGACCAGATCCAAATAGGTGGTCAAATGATTTGATGAGGAGAAAACAATGAAAAAAAGAGATCATCAAAAATTAATTCATGAAGGACAGTATGTAGCTAAGGTTAACATTGAGCTGATTGATACTGACGATGGTTGGTCACCTTATTTGTCACTTGATGACGCATTAAAGTTGGACGATGTTCGCGATGCTCTAAGAAGAGGGGATGTAAAAACCGCCACTCAACTTGCAGATGTTTTTATCCTTACCCCTGTAGCTGTTTAATCATGGTGGAGAATCATTTGATAGCAACTTCCGAAAGAGAATTTATCGACAATGACTTCAAATCCTTGGAGGTGGTTTTACGTTCGAACATCAAGCCCGAAAAAGCATTTTAATTTTATGACATTGAGATTGTATGGGCTTAGTAAGTATAAAAAAAAGATTAAAACAATGATTGAGGAACCCGAGTAATGATAATCCAATTGGCACATAAAATAGAACTCGATCCTACCAATATACAGCGTGGATACTTTATTCGTGCTTGCGGGACGGCTCGGTTTACTTGGAATTGGGCACTTGCTGAATGGAACCGTCAATATGAAGAAGGATTGAAGCCATCGGGGTTGGCGTTGAAAAAGGCGTTCAATGAGATCAAAAAAGAAGAATTCCCGTGGGTTTTCGAGGTTTTGAGAGATGCCAATAGTCAGCCATTCAGCAATTTACAAACAGCGTTCAATAATTTTTTTAAACGAAAGATTTCCCGATTGCATTACCGGATATCGTGTATCCGCCACGATGCGCTTCATAAGCTCACGTCAATGCTTGCCCGGAAATTTTCCGTTGTCGTGATCGAGGACCTGAACGTCAGTGGAATGCTGAAAAACGGAAAGTTGGCAAAAGCGATATCCGACATGGGGTTTCATGAATTCCGTCGCCAACTGGATTACAAGGGGCAAATTTCAGGCACTAATGTGATCATTGCAGATCGATGGTTTCCCTCTTCAAAAAAATGTTCTGAATGTGGTGAAATTCATCGTGAACTCACCCTGTCGGATCGAACATTTGTATGTCCGACGTGCGGATTCAAACTGGATAGAGATGAAAACGCCGCCCGGAATCTGGAAAAATATCCGATTTTAATGGCAGCATAAAATAATAATACCGTAGGTTCTACGGGATTTTAAGCCTGTGGAGAGGGAATAAGACCTAAGCAGTTTGTTCGAGCATACTCTATGAAACAGGAATTTCTCATCATTCACACCCAATGGGTAAGAATGAGTAAGAAGAAAGGAACAGACAAAATGATTGTCAATGTGTCAGAAGCAAAAGCAAAGCTCTCCAAATTGATAGATATGGCATACCAGGGTGAGGAGGTTATTATAGCCAAAAATAATCTTCCCTTGGTCAAGCTGGTAGCCCACAAAATGAAGTCAAAACGCAAGTTGGGCCAAATGAAAGGGCAGATAATTATACCCGATGATTTTCTGGAAGAAGACGAGGAGGTCAATGTCATGTTTTATGGAGAGGAAGAATGAGAATCCTCGTGGATACCCATATCTATTTATGGATGCTATCCTGTCCTGAGAAACTGTCCGATGCCAGACGTTATGAGCTTGAATCATCAGTAAATGAGGTATTTTTCAGTTCAATCAGTATAGCCGAACTCATGATAAAACATTCCATCGGGAAAATTAATATCACTTTCAATCCCTTGGAAATGGCTATGGAAATGGGACTTGAGACATTGAATTTCACAGGGGAAGATGCTTTACTTTTAAAAAGTCTTCCATTTTTTCATAAAGATCCATTCGACCGAATGCTGATTGCACAATCCATGACAAACAAGCTGGCCCTGATGTCGGACGATTCAAAAATTAAAAAATATGATTGTAAATTGATTTAGTGTATGACATTGATCAGGCATTAACCCGGGATAGGACGCAATGGCAGACGAACACAGCATTCTGGTTGTCGATGACGAACTGAGCATGCGCCAGTTTCTGGAGATGCTTTTGTCCCAAAAAGGGTATCAGGTCACGCTTGCCAAAAACGGCAAGCAGGCACTGGGCAGTATTAAGCAGAAAAAATACGATCTGGTGCTCACCGATATCCGTTTAGGCGACATTACCGGCCTGGATGTGTTGCGGGCCGTGAAAAAGGAGCACCCGGATACCGTGGTGATCATGATTTCCGCCTACTCTACAACGGAAATCGCTGTGGAGGCAATGAACGAGGGGGCTTACGATTTTGTGCCCAAGCCCTTTGATAATGATGAACTTTGCGCCACCATTGCCAAGTCCCTGGCCCTTTTGACCCTGGAGCAGGAAAAGGCGTACCGGTCAACTGAACTTAAAAGCCATCTGCATTTTAACCGTATCATCGGCAACAGCCCGGGCATGCAGGCGATTTACCAGCGGGTCCGCCAGATCAGCCCCACCAAGACCAATGTCCTGGTCACCGGTGAAAGCGGGACAGGCAAGGAGCTTATCGCCCGGGCCATCCACGATAACTCTGAGCGCAAAGATAAGCCCTTTGTGGTGGTCAACTGCGGCGGGATTCCGGAGACGCTCATGGAGAGCGAATTTTTCGGTCATGTTAAAGGATCATTTACAGGGGCTGTGGCAGACAAACAGGGATTGTTTGAGGCGGCCAATACCGGCACTATTTTTCTGGATGAAATCGGGGAACTCTCCACATTTCTGCAGGTAAAACTCTTGCGTGCCGTCCAGGAAACCCGGTTCAAGCCCGTGGGCGGCACCCGGGAAATTGACGTGAATGTAAGGATTATCTCTGCTACCAATAAAAAGCTGGAGCAGGAGGTCATCGACGGCAATTTCAGGGAAGATCTCTTTTTCCGGCTTAACGTCATACCCATCAAGGTGCCGCCGCTGCGGGATAGAAAAGGGGATGTTGAATTACTGGCCGCCCATTTCGTTGAGAAATACTCGAAAAAATTGGGCAAGGATATCGTAAAGCTGTCGTCCTATGCCATTGATTTTTTGAACCAGTATTCCTTCCCCGGCAATGTCAGGGAGCTTGAAAACCTGATCGAGCGCTCTGTCGCACTCTCTTCAACCAATATCATTCTGCCCGAAAGCCTGACCATCTCCTCGCATAAACGTCGGCGCTGGATAGAGGGCATTCAGAATAATCGCTATGACCTGGAAGATGTGGTATCCGGTGTGGATCTGGACAAGATCATGTCCGACATTGAAGGCGCATATGTCAAAAAAGCCATGGAAGTTTGCCAGGGTAATAAAAGCAAGGCAGCAGAGCTTTTAAATTTAAGCTTAAGATCTTTCAGGTATCGCCTGGATAAAACCATGCCGGACAAAAACGAATCCGGGGATGGTGATGCGGAGTAAGGGAGTCAGGGTTGACATTTTTTGTCAATCGGATCACCTTTTTTGTTAAATTTCAGCGAAAAATCGTTTTTAATGTCTGATGGTATTTGGGTTCGTTAAAATAAATCCTTTTTAAATTAAGCAGTTGTAAATAAATATAAGTTTTTTTTGTTCTGGCACTGCTGTTGCATTAATCATTGTCATTAATGAAAATAAAAAAAAGTTTGTCACATCATTTAACCTAAAAAAAGGAGAGTAAAAAAATGACAAAACTTATCAGAAACAACCAGAAAGGCTTTACCCTGATCGAACTGATGATTGTTGTGGCCATCATTGGTATCCTGGCTGCCATTGCCATTCCGCAATTCAGTGCTTACAGAAAGAGAGCGTGGGTTGCAACCATCAACAGTGATGTCAAAAATGCATATACCGCATCTGTCACTTTGATTGCCGATACACCAGCTTTGGCCGCAATGGATCTTGCCGCTTTGCAAGGTGCCGGTTATACGCCATCCGCTGGCGTAACAACTTCTGTCGCTTTTACGGACGTAAGCAATTATGTAATTTCAAGCCAGGGCCTTGCTACCTGGGCTCTGACTACAGATACCGCTACAATTAACCAAGATGGTACGCTGACAGTTGCAGCACCATAACATGTCACTCATAAATTAGTACTGCTGAATTCGGGAAACACGATAGTTAATTATCAAATAGAATTCTGACCCGAGGGAATTCTGGGGACAAGGGAATTCTGGGGACAAGGGAATTCTGGGGACACAATAGTTAATTATCAATTAGAATTCTGATCTCGGAAATTAAAGGGGGGCTCTTGGGGGCCCCTCTTTTTTGTTTGCCAAATTCGGGATACATAATATATTGTCGTTGACAATTTTTACATAATTTGCCATAAAAATCAGCATGCTAAAGCTAATAATTATGTATCGTATACTCCGAATTAGTCTTTTTATCCTTTTAACTCTGTCGCTTTTTTTTTCAATTCAAACACTTGATAAAAAGTATCCCAGGCAGGCGGTTGAGTCATTTTTATATTTGCCGTCGGGGACCTTCTTAAAAGGGGCGGCGCTGGGGTATGATGAGATGCTTTCGGATCTGCTCTGGATCAAGGCGATCGGGTATTTTGGCGGACAGATCCGAACGGATCGCAACTATACGTGGCTGGCCCATCTCCTGGATGTGGTAACCACGCTGGATCCGTTGTATCAATACCCCTATGAATTTGGCGGAATCGTTTTGGCCGCTGAAGTGGGGGAGGTAGACAAAAGTATTGCGCTGCTTAAAAAAGGGATGAAAAATGTTTCCCGGAATGATCCCCGGTACTGGTATTTCCCTTTCTTCCTTGCCTATGATTATATGTATCATAAAGATGATTATCTCACTGCTGCTCACTATCTGGAGCAGGCTGTAAAATTTCCCCAAAGCCCTGCATATTTGCCACGTCTGGTGGCCAGGCTTTATGCCAATGCTGATTCTCCTGAAGTCGCTGTTACTTTTTTACAAGAGATGATCAAAGCCACAGAAAAACAGGATTTGAAAGAGCGTTTGGTCGAACGGCTTCATCAGGTGATCCATCGGGCCAATATGAAGATACTTAAACAGGGGGTTGAGGCTTTTTACCTCAAGTTTCAGAAGTATCCGGCATCCATAGAGGAACTGCTTACTGCTGGTATTATTCCCGACATGCCGGTTGATCCCAGGGGCGGGACCTATTATATTTCCAAAGAGAGCCGGACGATTGAGAACACAATACCTGAAGAAGATTTGGAAGTGCATATCAAGAAAAAAGAACAGCCCCGGGCAGATGACTTGCCTTTGCCCATGCGGGTTCCGGAAGAAAACTGAAAAGGAAGATACCTGTGACAGATTCAATCGCAATTGATATTAAAGGATTAACCAAAAGTTTTTCCAACGGCTGGCTGGGAAAAAAACAGGTGCTCAATGATTTGAATTTTCAGATCCTGGACAATGAAGTGTTTGGCTACTTAGGCGGCAACGGCGCCGGCAAGACGACGACATTCAAGCTGATGCTCGGCCTGATCCGTCCGGACAAAGGGGAGATCTCTTTTTGGGGGTGTTCTGCAAAGGATAGAATCAGCCGGGCCATGATCGGATATTTGCCGGAGCAACCCTATTTTTACGCATATCTTACGGGTGCCGAGGCCCTTGATTTTTATGCCAGCCTGTTTGATATGACGGGCACTGAACGCAAAAAAAAGGTCGGCTATTTGCTGGATCTTGTGGGGCTGACCCATGCCGGGGATACCCAGCTGCGCAAATTTTCCCGGGGCATGCTCCAGCGCATCGGTATTGCCCAGGCCCTGGTCAATGATCCGAAACTGCTGATTTTGGATGAACCCATGTCAGGCCTGGACCCCATGGGTCGAAAAGCCATGCGCGACATTATCCTCTCCTGCCGGGACCAGGGAAAAACCATTATTTTTTCCTCCCACATCATTTCGGATGTGGAGATGATTTGTGACCGGGCAGGCATCCTTGCCAATGGGGAACTTAAAAATATCATCACCATGGACGATGCCATATCGTCTAAGGATTCCACCTGGGAAATTTCCTGTCAGGGGGCATCCCTGGATCTGTCAGGCATTAAGGAACAGGGCGCCATCAAACAGGTGGTCCGTGGAAACCGGCATATTATTTCAACAGGAAAAAAAGATATCGCAGACCGGGTAATGACAGAAATTAACCGCCAAGGTCTGGGCCTTGTCTCCTTTTCAACGGCACGCAAAAGTATAGAAGAGATTTATATACAAAGTGCGGGACAAGAGATCCTTCCTGCAGGCAGTCAACAGGACAAATATTCATGAACAAAGTTCTGGCCATCGGCCTTAATACATTTAAAGAGTCTATCCGGGATAAAATTTTTTACAGTCTTTTATTTTTTGCCGTCATTTTAATCTTATTTTCGATTGTGTTAGGCAAGCTGACCATTGGCGATCCCATGAAGATTATCAAGGATTTTGGGCTTGGCGCCATATCCATCGGCGGGACCCTTATCGCCATTTTTGTTGGCATTGGTATGGTGTACAAGGAGATGGAAAAGCGCACCATTTACATTATTCTTTCCAAACCGTTGGCCCGGTGGCAGTTTCTCATGGGCAAATATTTAGGGCTAAGCT
>NZ_DDYV01000275.1:0-11111 GCF_002348205.1 Desulfobacter sp. UBA2225
AAATGTGGTGGTTTGGACACCTCAGGTCAAGTCTCTTTTTATCATTAACAAATATAATTCTACAAGCTGAAGAGCCTGATCTTTTCTAAGTATCCCTTCAAAATCTTTGCTTATTATGTGTTCAAGCATTCGTTTTGTTTTACTGTAAGAAATAGCAATTGTTACAATCACACTAATGATACCTAAAACAACACTCGCAATCCCAACGGCACTTTCAAAAAAAGAGATAGATGTGCTCTGCATTGATATTATTCCTCCTCTATTGCTAACAGTGAAATAGGCAGAATGGCCAACACCTTGATAGGCGGGTTCCGCTGATTTATTTTTAAATGGAACGGTTAACAGCTCAAATTTAATTGGACATTGAACACCCCTGGCCGGAAAAAAGCAACTGTTTTCTGATACGTCTGCCTGCAGCATCATAGCCATCATTTTCAAAATCCACTGATTTATCGCCTTTGGGAGCCAGTATCTTTGAGACAGAGTCTTACCTATACGGTCAGTTATAGGGGTGGCATTCTTTATTGACAATGGTTTCAAAGCATACACCTTCATCGTGAGCCAGTACCAACCCACCCAGCACCCTACCAAAACCCAAAACTTAACAGCACACCATCCCCCCTCCCCCTGTCCCCGCAATCAAACGGGGAAAAGCACCAACACAAAAAGCATCAACAAGGGCTTGTCCATTCGGGCAGGCCCTTTCGTATTTTAACCCGAAGCAAAGGAGATTTTTATGCTCGAACACATTTCAAAAACCAAGACTTTACAGCGTTTCACGAACCCAACAGGTGATTTACCCCGCTCGGGAACCATCAGCTTTATCCGTAAAGAACATCCTGACTGGAAAGAACGCCTAATCACACCAAAGCAGTTCTGGTATATCCGGCTCCTTGCCCAGCAAAACAGTATCAGCATCGAACATCTGAATAATAGGTGTTTTCGGCAATTTGGAGCCGATTTGAGCACGATGAAAAGAACAGACGCATCAAGTGTCATCCAAGACCTTAAACGGTCGTTAAACGAGCAATACAAGCCGTTTCATTAACATTTAAGAAGGAGAATAAATCATGTTTAACACACCAACAGAAGCACAACTGGCAAGCATCCCTGGGCTTTATCAAACAGACCATATCATCACCAAGGACAAAATCATTCATGCCCATTTTTACATCGGACAAAGCCATTGGTTTATTGCCGAATATGACCATGTGGATACCATGTTCGGGTTCTGCGTTTTGAATGGCGACCTGGAAATGGCTGAATGGGGATATGTCAGCTTCCAGGAGCTGAAGAACATCAATGTTCTCGGGCTGTATCAGGTTCAGTACGATGTTTATTGGACCCCGAAGCCTGCCGGTCAAGTTGATTTGATACGGCATGGTGGTGGCATTTATTTCGACACGGATTCTACCCCCGACATGGAACCCTTGGACCTGGTATTCCCTCAACCCCTAACCTTACCTTAAAGCCGCAAAAAAAATCCGTAAAACAAGCATTAGATGCCTTCCTGGACGTTTCCAGCGAAGGTTTTTTTATGCCCAAAATCAAGGAGATAGTCATGGAAAAAATACAGCACCACAAATGCCGGCAAATGGACCTGTTCAACGTATCAGAAACCCAAAACCCAATCTCCCGATTCCTTTCGGCCTACCGCATCAGCCTGGTCAGAGATGAGCGGGCCAGCTTCGGAACTCAAGCCTTATACAATCCCACTGAAGCCCAGAAATGCTTACAGGGCCTGATTAAAGAAATGGGACAGCCGGATAGAGAACAGTTTTGTGTTCTCATGCTCAATGCCAAAAATATGACTATCGGGATGAATATTGTCTCTATTGGCGGATTGTCATCTGCACCAGTTCATCCTCGTGAAGTATTGAAGCCTGCTATCCTGGCGAATGCCTGTGCCCTTATACTGGCCCACAACCACCCCAGCGGGGATCTGACACCATCAAGTGCGGATAAAAACGTCACACAAAAAATTGTTCATGCTGCGAGTATCCTCGGTATCACAGTTCATGAGCACCTCATCATCAGCATGGAAGATGACGGGTATTTCAGTTTTGCTGAACACGGTTACATCCAAGAGGCATATGAAGCCATCAACAAAATGAACATCGCTTAACCAAAATCAAGGAGGAGACCATGAAAGCAACGGCAACGAAATTGATTGAAAAACAGTGTCAAAGACACCTGGCAGCCCAGGGCATCACCAGCCAAAAGAAGCTTGAACATCGACTTCAAGAGATATTTGAACGGGCAGAACACCAGAGCTCGGCCCTTGTCGACATTTACAAACTGATTATCCCGGATTGGGAACAAATTGAGCACCTGGAAGGTTATCCTGTCGTGGGACGGGGCCTGTGGCAGTATATCGCCAATTTGTTCATAGACTTTGACCAGCACCACCATCCCCAGGTCTTCAACGGCGGCCTGTGGCTCAACCAGGGTTTTTCATCAAATGATGAAATTGGCCCCTGGGAGATCAGCATGGACAGGTGCAACGTCATTTATTTTTAAACCATCAACGACAATTACAAGGCCATCCGGGGCATTTGCTCTGGGTGGCCTTTGTATTTTCACCCAAAGGAGAACTATCATGAACCAGAACATTCAAACCGTCCTGAAATCCATCGTATCCGCATTTGAATCAGGAAATGTTCCAGAAGCTGTGGCTGTTGCCAGTTTCCCAATCCCTGACATTCCGAGTGCTCAATGGTCATTTACAAACCGCACTATTCAATTCCTTTCGGGAACCGCTGATGCCAGAGGCTTTAACCAGTGGAAGGCCGTAAATCGTCATGTGAAGAAAGGAGCCAAGGCCATTTACATCATGGTGCCCTGTTTCAAAAAGCAGCAGGACGAAGGGACTGAAGAAGAACAGCAGGTTTTAAGCTTTTTCAAGGCGATGCCTGTGTTTCGTGTAGAAGATACCGACGGGGACCCCCTGGATTATCAGAACATTGAACTGCCGGAGTTACCCCTTATCCAACGAGCCTATGACTGGGGCATAGATGTTAAGGCGGTTCCAGGCAACTATCGTTATTATGGATATTTTTCCCCCGCCCGCAAAGAAATTGCCCTTGCTACACCCTCGGAGAAGACCTTTTTTCATGAGCTGTCGCATACAGCGGATCACATCATCAAGGGAGATTTGAAGCCCGGCCAGGACCCGTTCCAGGAGATCACAGCCGAGTTGTCAGCCCAGGCCTTGTCCCGTATCGCAGGAAAAAGCATTGAAGACACCACAGGCAACAGTTTTCGCTACATCAGCCACTATGCCAAGAAAGTAAAAATGAGCCCTGAAAAGGCCTGCCTGCGGGTGCTGTCTGATTGCGAAAAGATTTTGAACCTTATCCTCCATGGCCGTGCTGATGGCCTTAATGAAACCCAGAAAGTAGCATGATGAAAGGAGAAAAAATCATGAAAATAAAAACTATTTGTGCCTGGTGTGGTGGATTTATTTCAGAGACCAATTGCCCTGAAACGAAGAACTTTCAGGCTTTGGCAAAGGATGGGGTGATGATAAGTCATGGCCTTTGCCCAGCTTGTCGCCTGGCCATTGAAACGAAATACGGACTGAACAAAAAAGGAGATGATAAAAATGTTTGATGATATTTTTCCAGACTGGATTGAATTCGGTATCCTTGGAGGCTTGAGTGAAGAACTTGAGGCCGAACTCGAAACAGACGAAGACCCCGAAGAATAACCATCCTCTCCACCTTTTCTTTCCCGCCCTTCATTTTCCCCTTCGGTGAATAAACTAACCTCCCTAATAAGTAAGGGATGTTTTTTCCCGAAATCTAAAAACAGGAGGTTTTCTTATGAAAAATTCAATCTCAATTTCTGATGCGGCCATTCAAACTGGCCTGTCTCAAAAACAGCTTCGGGAATATGAGGCGAAGGGTTTTATCAACACACCGTTCAAAGTGCGGTGCGGTGCCATTCAATACCGCCATTACTCCCCGGAGCAGATCAGAGAAATCAAGATTTTCGCGAAGTATAAAAACCAGGGATTCACTCTGCCGATGGCTGCAAGCAAGGCATATGCAGAGATAGACCAGGGAAAGGAGGACAGCAAAAATGAATAATATGGAAAATTATCAGTGCCCGTTTTCACAGTCAGAATGTGTAACGACCGCCTGTCGGCTGTATGACAAGCGGCTGGACAATTGCCAGGTCTCTGTGCTGGCCTACAATCTGTACAAATTAGACCAGACTTTGAAACAAATCACTGACCCAGAGAAACCGAGATTTCCATTCCCAACACAGCGGAAAAATTAACACAGAAGGCCTGTTCTTTCACGGAGCGGGCCTTTTTTTACTTAAAAGGAGACTTGCCAAAGCATCAACAAATAGGTCTTAAAACAGCTTAAAAAGGCCATATATCAGCATGGAAGTCAGTATATTACTACATTAAACCTTGACAAACGAGTAAAATGACTTATTTTAATTCCCTTTATGTCGTTTTATCAGTAATCTACCAGACCACAATCTGGGTCTGTTGTACCCACGAAGTCTCCCCAGAGCAAAGCTCTTCGATGTTGCCTTTGTTCATAAGTTAAACAGGTTTGAAGGCCTGCCCAGGTAAATTAAAAAAGATGCGATGATCGTATCCGAACTGGATTATTGTCAAATCCGGATGCCTGGATTTTATCAACTTTATGGGTAGAATTTTTTCTACACCAGACAAATTAAAAAAGGAATTTTTATGGAAAAAACTATTAAATTGGCTGGAGTTACTTACGGGCCTTGCCAGGAAAATATTAAAAATTATGCGTGCCCGATGGAACTGGGCATTGACGAATATGACCTGGTCAGGGAACCGGAAAACCCTGCTGATCCCAATGCCGTTCGGGTTGAGATATTCGGTTTTAAGTTTGGCTATATTCCAAAAGAACAGGCACAGGAAATATCGCCGCTATTGAAATCAGGGCACCACTTCTCAGCCAAGTTCGTTTCTCTGAACAGGAGCCCTTTTTATGACACAGTCGGCTTGACCGTAAAAATCACTGAAAAAATACAATAATAAAATCTATGGGTGGTAGCTACTTAATTAAGGGAATGACTTCCGGTTTCATTCCCTTTGCCCATTATTAACCGGAGGCGATATGAGCCATATCAGAATTCAAAATGAATTTTATAGAACACCAGAATACATCAAATTTATTAAGCACCGAAAATCCATGGTCTATTATTTTTTGTTTGCCGCAATCATCAGAGGCAGCAAAGAGGTCAAAATTAGAGGGCATGGTGCCCATTACATTTATGAAAAACATTTTTTACAAGGCCAGCTCGTAAGCAGATATAGCCAAGAAAAAATGGCCGAATATCTTGAAACTTCCCAAAGCAGGATATCCAAGTACATTAAGGAACTTGCGGAAGACGATTTTATCAAAATTATTGAAAGGAAGACAGCAGCAAAGGGAATCATTTTGTATTATCAATTCGGAACTTGGGAAGGTCAATACGAGAAAGACACCTACAAAGAAACCATCTGGCTTGATGATTATTTTTCAAAAAAATATCTTGAGAACAAGGAAACCAGACACCAAAAGACGATGGACCAGGTTTATACAGATCTGATGGAACCGTATGATGATTTAGATGAGTTTTTAGACTTTATTGAAAATTTGCGGCCTCTTGAAGATGAAGAAAAAGAGCAGATAGAAATCTTATGGGAAAAGAATAAAGGACCTGTTGAGTGCCTCATTTGAAGCAAAAAAACAGACCCATATGCCGTGGCGGCATACCCCCCTACGTCATGGCGGCATATACCCCTATGTCGTGGCGGCATTCATATAATACCAATACTTTTATAACAACAATCCTCTTATAAAAACAATCCTATAGAGCCAAGGCTCTCAAGGATTTTACACTTAAAAAACACTTACACAAAGATTCTAAAAATCAAAGCTTCTCTGTGTGAGTGTTTAAAAGAACCAATTCCAACCAGTGCTTTGAAAACTTAAAATTCCAGAACTTTGAGAGTACCAGATGGATCAGATCTTTTTACCTTACACAGATAAAGATAGCTTGAGCCAGTTCTCATCCTGGAAGCACTTGATGGACGGGTGCTGGTTAAATTCCCCAGACAGGCAGCAGCATGCCTGCTCCTGAAAAAACAAAGACTTCATTTTGAACCGTCCGCATGTACGGACAGTCCAACTTCCGCAGATTAAAAAACGGTTTCTACACGTGTAGAAACGCATTTTCAACAATTTCCGAATGCGTACCTTTTGCTCAACGCTATGCTTGTGCGGGGGAACTGGCCGAAGCGGTTGAGATCGGCATCTGCTTCGGGAGCTGATACGAAACTTTGGTGTCCTTATTCAATACCTGTGATTTTACATTTCTTTAATTTCGGGCATAGGATTTCTATCGCTTCCCCCTTGTAAAAAATAACCGTATGGTCATCCTCACCTAAACGGACCCGTTTATTTTTGCTCATTTGTTTCATTTCTTCGACTGTGCTTTCAAAAAAATCTAATTCCTTGCCACAATCGCATCGGAATGATGAAGGGTATATTTCAACAGCCATTTTTTTGCTCCTGTTTTGAATGTCATTTTAATAATCAACCCGATCCTTCAACTCTTTACCCGGTTTGAAGAAGGGCAATCTTTTGGCGGGCACCTGGACCTGTTTCCCTGTTTTAGGATTTCTGCCGGTGTAACCAGCGTATTCCTTGACGAAGAAAGAACAAAATCCCCGGATTTCAATACGCTCCCCGTTAACCATAGCCTCGGTGAAACTATCGAAAAACAACTTTACCAGATCAATGGCTCCCTGCTTGCTCAACCCTGTCCTATCTTTAACCACGTGAATCAGTTCGAGTTTGTTCATGTGTTGCTCCGGGTAATTGGTTTTGAAATGGAGGGATTTTACCGATTTCCGGGGAATTATCAAGTTCGGAATTCAACCGTCCGTATACGGAAACTTGGTTTCCATACGTATGTAAACGCATTTTCATCGCTTTCCGAATACGTGTTTTGTCAGCCAATGAAGCGCCACAATGCTGTTTGTTTTAACAAACAATATTGACAAATACAAATTCATGATTATTATATCTCTCCTCGGTTGAAAAACCAAGAAGTGTCTTTGAGTCGAGTTTCAGGACCTATGACCCCACGAGGTCAAAAAGACCTTTGAAAACAGTATAAAATCTGTATCCACAACCATTCGGATACGCCCCAGGGCAAGCAACCCTTGTCCATAAGTTGAAGACAGGCACAAAGATGCCTGCCACAGATCAGGAAGCGCGGTACAAACAAAACGTATCGCCAGGATTGAAATCGTACGCCACAGGTGTACGTGCTGGCTGTCAAAGCCAATCCGCCCCTGGTTTGAAAACTTATGGTCAGGGGTTTTTGTTTTTATGCCCCAGTAAAACTCCCAGGGCAAGCGCATTAAAATTTCGGTTATAATGAATTCAATTGGTTACAAAACGTTATTTCCACTTTTATTCTCTTTTTAAAAAATTCGATTTTTTAACCATTTGAGTTTATTGAAATCAAAAATCATGCCAATTTTTAGTGCGTTTGCCCTGGTAAAACTCCATGCTTGAGTACCCACCTCAAAAAACTGGGCGGAGAAGAAAACTCCACAAGCCCGTGGATGGGCCACGGGGAAATTGAGAAGTGTGGGGTGAAAATTTAATGGAAAAAAAACCAGATGAAGAATTCAAAGAATTCATTGAGGAAATGATAGTTGAACTGGTCGTATCAATCCTCAAAAATAAAACCAGGGCGAACCAGGAACAATAAAATGGAAATATGCCACCCCATTGTTTGAAGATGTGGTGGCTATCCATATTAATAAGAGGAGCGAAACGATGACAATAGAACGCGATATAAAAGGGATAGCCATTTATGTCAGGTCCAGCAAGGACCGGCATGATGTATCCTGCGAGGCACAAAGAGCAGAACTACAAGAATATGCCATTTCCAAGGGATACAACCAGATACACATTTTTGAAGATAAGGCACTGTCATCAACCAGGGACATCCGACCGCAATTTGATGATATGGTTGGACAGGCGACTTCTGCCAATCCCCCGTTCAGAACTATCCTATGTAAGGATACCAGCCGATTTGGGCGGGACAGCACCGAAAAGAATGTTTTGCTGTGGCAGTTGAGAAAAAAGCATGGCATAGAGGTTGTATTCAAAGATATGCCCCATACCGGCAGTTTTATGGACGAGGCCTTCGAGCAAATCATGTCGGCCATGGATTACATCCATTCACAGCAGAGCAAGGTTAAGGGTGTTGCCAGTATGAAACAAAATGTCAGGAACGGATACCGGGCTGGTGGTCAGGCCCCGTTTGGATACCAACTTGAAAACATCACAATCGGCCAACACCGCAACGGAGATACCATTACCAAGACCAAACTAACCCCGGACCCGGAAACGGCCCCATTTGCTTCGGAATACTTTGAGAGACGGGCCAAGAATGAGCCAAGGAGAGCCATCCTGACGGATTTTCATCGGAGAGGCGTGCCGACACCAGTAGGGTCATCTCATTGGGCGGTATCGACAGCCAAGTCCATGGAAGACAATATCGAAACCTACCTTGGCCATACCGTTTTCAACCGGCATAACGAGAGATTGAAAAAAAACGGAAAGTCGGATGGATACAAGGAAGGCAAAAAGTTCCGCGACCGTGAAGAATGGGTTATCACCGAAAATACCCATGAACCGTTAGTCAGCGAAGAAATTGCCCAGATAATCATTAGCAACAAGGAAAAGGGATTGCGGGACAGCCCATATAATACAAAAACATACCCCCTCACCGGGATATTGAAATGCGATGTCTGTGGCTCCAATTTCACCGGCGACAGTGGTTATTACCGGTGTAATTCAAAAAGTGTAATCGGTTCAAGATGTGCGAACAACGGCATCGCCCAGGGCAAGATAGAGCAGGTGCTGATAGCCCTGTTGACACAGGTAGTATTAAAAGTGGGCAACCTTCAACGGGTCATTGACAAAATACACCAGCGTTTTTCAGCGGTCGATACCTCCAGGCTCACGGCCATGACCAAACAATTAGAGGATGTCGCGGATCAACGGAAGAAACTGATTGCCCTTCACATGAAAAACCTCATTGATGAAGGTGAGCTGGCAGCTGAATTGAAAATATTAAATGAAAAGAAGGCAGACCTTGAGCAGAACATAGCGGCTGAAAAAGCAGAAAGCCAGGTATCCGAAATATCAAAGGATGACATCAGGGAAGTTATCAACAATCTGTCCCAGGAAATAAAATACGCATCACCGAAAAAACTTCGGATGGTGTTTAACAACCTGTTTCAGGAAATCAAAATAAGTCCCAAAACTCAAAAACCGAAAAAGCCCTGGAGTAGGTTGTTGCTACTCAAAGGCATCTCGGTTTCTTTTACTGGGGTAAAAGTGGCGTCCCCAAGGGGATTCGAACCCCTGTCGCAGGCGTGAAAGGCCGATGGAGAGCGTATTCCACCCTATTTTACAAGCGTCTCCAGCCCTTAAAAGCCGTCTTGGGCCGTCAAAAGCCGTCAAAAAAGCCGTCGGTATTTCCAGCAATAGCCACATCAAAACACCCGTAGTCAAGGCCGTGGACGATGGACGATAATTTTTGTAAAACTTTTTTTCCTGAAGGGCCATTATCACTTCGACAGTGTATCCGGGATTTTAATCCCCTCGCTCCATGGACGGTACCCATCTGATCTGGACGATAACAGCATCCAGCAAAACCTGCTGAAATTGTTGGATTTGGACGATAATTGACGATTGGACGATGATTTTCCTAAAACTTTTTCCGACAGTCGAATGACAAATCCACCGTAAATAAAGCAACCTAAATCGCTGCTGAAAATAAAATTCAGTGAGCGTGTCCCAGCACCACCCTAGACCCCACATCCCCTCTACCCGTCCCTTTGTCACTACAGCTCCTAAAAACTCCCGAAAACCAGGACAGACAGGTGTAATGGCTGTCTTTTCCCTGGCAGTTCGGTTGTAAACATTTTGGAAGAGGGTCATCTTTTATGGTCTTAAAATTGCGTTAAATCTCTGAAAAAAACAAAGATTTCAGGGGACACCTTAGATTTCAGGGGACACCTTACTTAATTCAAGCAATAATTAAGTAACAATAAGTGGGATCAGAGTAAAATTAAACAGCTCATTTGTTTATTATGCCACTTCCAGGCGAAGCCGTTTACCAAGAGCCTTTGCAAACTTATCTAACGTTGACAACTTGATATCCTCGGCATGATTTTCAATTCTTGAAATTGCCGATTTCTTGGTATTAAGCTTCAAGGCCAGTTCCTCCTGAGTTAAACCGCTTTCTTCCCGGGCCTGCTTTAACAGAACACCAATTTTGAAATGTTCATATCCGGAATCAAAATTTTTTTCGAATTCATTATCCCTGGCTTTCCTTTTCTCAATATATTTTTGCAGATCACTCATGGGCCTTCCTCCTAAAATAGTCATTCATACGCTTCTCAGCTGTCGTTATTGCCTGCTTAGGTGTTTTTTGCGTCTTTTTCTGAAATGCATATGTCAGAACAACCACCGCATCACCATCAAAAAAACACAGCAGCCGGAATATATTTGATCCTGAACTAATTCTTACCTCCCATAGATCATCAGTATTCACAAGCTTCTTGAAATATTTTGCAGGAACATTATTATGCTCTTCAATGATACTCAACACCCAGGCCACTTTTTGGGCCTGTTTTGCATTCAAATCATCGAGAAACTCTTCAACAGGACATTTTCCGGATTCAGAGCGATAAAATATTATCTCTTTCATATGCCTTCATGTTAACATACAAGTTAACACTGTCAAGATATAAATTCCTGCGTAAGTGCTTAGATCTTGAGAAAAATGGCTTGACAGAGGCTATTGAGACATCAAAGCCACAACAAATAATGGCGCTGGCATATCAGAAGCAGAAATCAGATGAAATTAAACATGCTGACCCGGATACTTTAAAAATATGTATTCAACAGATTGTTCAAGGAGATAGGGATTTTCCTCAAGACCAAAAAACCGAAAAAGCCCTGGAGTAGGTCATTGCTACTCAAAGGCATTTCGGTTTCTTCCACCAGGGTAAAAGTGGCGTCCCCAAGGGGATTCGA
>NZ_DDYV01000057.1:0-10034 GCF_002348205.1 Desulfobacter sp. UBA2225
ACGATAGAGTTAACGAATGGTGCACAACTCATCAGCGAAAGTGGTTTCCAGGATGCATTGGGTAATATAATTGTCGGAACAGGTCAAGGAGGTAAAATAACCGTTACTGCCACTGATAAAGCTTCTCTTTCTGGTTACAGCCAAATCACTACTTCAACAAAAGGTATTGGTATGGGAGGAGAATTAACTATCAAAGCAAAAGAGATCAATCTTCTTGATAAGAGTACTATCTCAGCAAGTAGCTCAAGTAAAAACTTGAATGAACTTCTAAACCAAGATTTAAATTCAAAGGCGGGTAAATCAGGTAATATCTTTATCATAGTCGATGATACACTTCAAATAAACAATGACAGTAGAATAACTGTGCATACCGAACAAGCAAATGCTGGTGATATTACAATCAACGCAGGATGTTTGGTGCATTTGCGTGAGAGTGAGCTTAATACCTCTGTTGCAGGCGGCAAAGGGAATGGTGGCAACATCTTCATTTATCCGGTATTTGCTGTATTAGATGGAGCAAGCAAAGTTATTGCCCAGGCCGAGAAAGGCAATGGCGGCAACATCATTATCGGTATTGTTGGTAATGGCGCTTATTTCAAGTCACCGGACAGTATTGTGGATGCCTCGTCAGGGTTCGGTGACGATGGTTTAGTCAGAATAGACGCGCCGGATACCGATATCAGCGGCAGCATTTCGACCTTACCTGCATCATTCCTTGATGCGTCATCCATGTTGAGCGAACGCTGTGTGACCCGTACAGCCGGAGAATTGAGTACCTTTAACATAGTCGGCCATGGCGGCATGCCTCTTTGCCCGGATACTCTGTGGCCAGCGTTCTATTTGCTTGATAACCCAAAGGATCAACAAAAGAATCCTTAACTCAATAACAGATAGAGAACTTTTGTCTGAAAAACAGCTAATAAAAAAAACGACTCATCCCCGTTGACATCAACTACGACCAATAAACGGAGTTTTTTCCTATGAAAGTTGGATTTGGGTTCAAATATATTATTTATCTTGGACTGATACTAACAATAAACCTGAATACGCCACGGGTCTTTGCCCAGATGCCGCTTTTCCCACAGACACAACGGCCAAGTCAGGAAAGGCCACCACTGCCGGAATATGAAAAACCCGCTCCGCCCCCCTTGACACTGCCTCCGGCTATACAAAGTCCAGATGATTCAGATCGGCTTTCGGCACGATTCCGGGTATTTGTCCGCAAGTTCAAACTGACAGGTAATACCGTCTTTGCTGATGGGGAATTGGCAGAAATTACCAAGGCGTATGAGGGACGGGTGATCACTTCCGAAGAATTGCAGGAAGTACGGCGTAAACTCACGCGTCTCTATGTAAATGCGGGTTATGTCAATTCCGGAGCGGTTATTCCGGACCAGAAGGTAGAGAAAGACATTATTCATATACAAATCATTGAAGGCCAGCTCACCAAGATAGAGGTAGAGAAGAATAAATGGCTATCCTCTAAATACATAAAAAAACGGCTGGCCCTGGGAGCGCAACCCGTGCTCAATACCAATCAATTACGCCAGCATCTTCAACTTCTGCAACAAAACCAAATGGTAAAGCAGTTGCATACGGAACTCGGTCCTGGAATTAAACCGGGAGAAGGCATTTTGGAAGTCCGGGTAAAAGAAGAACCTCCGTTCGAATCAGGTCTGATATTTGCCAATGACTGCAGTCCCAGTGTCGGCGCCGAACGGGGCCGGATTTACCTGGCGCATCACAGTCTGACCGGATGGAGCGATACGCTGGGGGTTCAGTATGGACTTACCGAGGGCGAAGATGAGTTTTCCGTTTTCTATACCCGCCCCCTCAATGCCTATGATACGACGTTGCGTCTGGAGTATGATAAAACCGATTGCGCCATGATTGAGGAACCCTTTGATGATTTGGATATAGAAAGCGATCTGGAAACCTATAGCATCTCCTTAACCCATCCCTTTTACAGAACCCCTCAACGGGTGTTTTCCATGGGGTTAGCCCTTGATTTGCGCCACAGCCGCACCTATCTCCTGGGAAGACCTTTCTCTTTTTCTCCCGGGGTTCAGGATGGAGAAAGTGATGTAACGGTATTGCGCTTTTCCCAGGAGTGGCTGGACCGAAGCTTTGATCAGGTGATTGCCATACGTTCCATTTTCAGTATAGGCATTGATGCCATGGGTGCAACGAGTGGGGAAGAACCGGACGGACAATATTTAGCCTGGTTAGGCCAGTTTCAGTGGGCAAGGCGTTTCAGCAATCGGGGAGACCAGGTCATTTTGAGGACCGACCTGCAATTGGCCGAGGATTCACTTTTGCCAATGGAAAGAATTTCTGTTGGAGGCGCTAAGACAGTGCGGGGATATCGTGAAAATCAGTTGGTCAGGGACAATGCGTTGGTGACCTCCCTGGAGTTTCGTATTCCTGTATTTCGTCTGCCTATTCCCGGGATAAGCCGTGGGTTCGAAGAGGGTATGGTTCAAGTAGCACCGTTTGCGGATTTTGGATGGGCCTGGAACACTGATTTACCAACCCCAGACCCCGATACGATCTCCAGTGTAGGTCTCGGTGTGAGGTGGGACCCCAGTCCCAGGATACATTGCGAGATTTATTGGGGGCTGGCTTTGCGTGATTTCGACAATCCCGATGAAAATCTGCAGGATAGCGGGATTCATTTTCTCGTGAGCTGGCATTTTCCCTTTCCATAACAGCTCCCCCATTTTCACTAACGTTCATACAAACTGGGAGGGGTGCATTCTACAGCCTTTTTCAAGATGCAATTGAATATGTACGATACAGATCAACTATGTTAAGTTAGCCTCTTGTCAGCCCCAAAATAAAATCAACAAGCCCCCCAACAACATAGGTGGTTATAATGACAAACGATACACCCATTCCCTTCAAGCCCATCGGTTTTGTGAGAACCAATGCAACAAAATTACCCCGGCACTGGTCCGTGTCACAGGAAAAAGGGGTATTGGAGATTCATCCTGAATTTGCGCCTGCCCTGCGTGATATTGAAACCGGACAAAAGATTGTGGTGCTTTTCCATTTTCATAAAAGCCCGGCATTCAATTCAGGATACCTGTTCCAGACCCCGCCCCACCGGTCCTCTTCCAGAGGCGTGTTCAGCATCTGTTCGCCCATCCGTCCCAATGCCATCGGCATGAGTATCATTGAGGTGACCAATAAAAACCAAGGACACATCGGTGTCAAACACATCGACATGATCGACGGCACACCGATTTTGGATATCAAGCCCCTGATCACGGGAGAAGAGGATTGTCCCAGCGCTGAATAAAACAAGGAGTATCCATGTCAGACCCCGCCAAATTTCGTTTTTCCGTCGACCGCGGCGGCACCTTCACGGATATCTATGCCGAAGTACCCGGAGAACCCGGATTCAGGGTCATCAAGCTTTTATCCGAAGATCCCCGGAACTATCCTGATGCACCCCGTGAAGGAATCCGGCGCATCCTGGAAGAGGTGACCGGCAAGCCCGTACCCAAGGAACTGTTCGAATCCGACCGGATTGAATGGATTCGCATGGGGACCACCGTGGCCACCAACGCCCTGCTGGAACGAAAAGGCTCGCCCAGCGCCCTGGTGGTGACCCGGGGATTCGGTGATATTCTTCAAATCGGAAACCAGGACCGTCCCCGGATTTTTGACCTGGAGATCAAAAAACCCGAAATTCTGTACCGGGAGGTCATTGAAGCGGACGAGCGCCTGAGGATCTTGCGGGAGGAGGATGACGCCTCGGCAGTGGAAGGCAAAATCGTGAAGGGGATCACCGGTGACCGCCTGGCAGTGATTCGTCCCCTGGATACAGCGGCCATAAAATCTGATCTTAAGGCTGTCTATGATCGGGGCATCCGCAGTCTTGCCGTCGTGCTCATGCACGCCTATGCCTGGCCGGATCATGAACGAACCATCGGCCGCCTGGCCCAGGAGATCGGATTCACCCAGATCTCCCTCTCCTCCAAAGTCATGCCGCGGGTGAAGCTGGTGGCCAGGGGCGACACCACCATGGTGGACGCCTACCTCAACCCGCATATTCGCACCTACCTTGACAGCTTTAAACACGGGTTCAAGGACAAGCTTACCCACACAGGCCTTCTTTTCATGCAGTCAGACGGCGGCCTGGCCGGTGCCGACGGGTTCACCGGCAGCCGCGCCATCCTCTCCGGACCGGCCGGCGGGGTGGTAGGCTATGCCATGACCACCTTTGATTCTGAAAAAAAACAGCCCGTCATCGGCTTCGACATGGGCGGCACATCCACCGATGTCTCCCGGTTCGGGGGGGAATATGAGCTGGTCTTTGAATCGGAAACCGCCGGAGTGCGCATCCAGGCCCCCCAACTCCACATCAGGACCGTGGCCGCCGGCGGGGGCAGCCGCCTCTTCTTTGACAACGGCATGTTCCTGGTGGGTCCCGAATCTGCCGGGGCTCACCCTGGGCCGGTCTGCTACCGAAAAGAGGGCTACCTGACGGTCACGGACGCCAATCTGGTGCTCGGCCGTATTCAACCTAATCACTTTCCCCATATTTTCGGCCCCACGGAAGATCAGCCGCTGGACGTGGAAGCGGCCTGTACGGCCCTGGCCGGCCTGACAGAGGAAATCAACAGGTGCTCCGCCGCTGCCGGGCTGCCGCCCATGACGGTGGAGGAGGCTGCCCTGGGGTTTATCCGGGTGGCCAACGAGGTGATGGTCAGGCCCATCCGTGAAATTTCGGTGATGCGGGGATTCGATATCAAGGCGCACATTCTGGCCACCTTTGGGGGCGCCGGTCCCCAGCATGCCTGCGCCATTGCCCGGACCCTGGGAATATCCAAAATTTTTATCCACCGGTTTTCCGGCATTCTGTCCGCCTACGGCATGGGCATGGCCGATGTGGTCACGGAGCGCCAGCAGCCCTGCTCCGCTGTCTTATGCCCACAAGCGCTGAAAGACGCTGAAGCGGTTTTTAAACAACTTGAAGAAGCGGCTCGCCGGGAACTTCAGGATCAGGGATTCTCCCCGGATGCCGTTGACACCACCCGGTTTCTTAACCTGCGATACCATGGGACAGACACGGCCATTATGATCTGCCGGCCTGAAGACAATGACTATACAAAAGCCTTCAGGGCCGTCTACCGCAGGGAGTTCGGATTCGATCTTTTTGGCAGGGAAATCCTCATCGACGATATCCGGATCCGCGCCCGGGGCAAGTCTGAGAATCTGCGCCGGATCAGCATCCCAAAGGCCCATGGGGCACCGCCGGTGCTGGATACGGCCCAGTGCTATTTTGAAGAAGGCCGGCAGAAAACCTTGATTTACGATCTGGAAAAACTTGCCGCCGGCCATTGTATCAACGGCCCGGCCATTCTGATCCACCATACTTCCACCATTCTCATCGAACCCGACTGCACCGCAGAGATTACAAAAAACGGCGATGTGGAAATCAAGGTGGGCTCGGGCACGCGGGAGCAAATCGGCACAACGCTTGACCCGGTCCAACTTTCCATTTTCAGCAATCTCTTCATGTCCATTGCCGAACAAATGGGCCGGATGCTTCAAAAAACCGCCATCTCCACCAATATCAAGGAGCGCCTCGATTTTTCCTGCGCCCTGTTCGGGCCCGATGGTGAACTGGTGGCCAATGCGCCCCATCTGCCGGTCCATCTGGGGAGTATGAGCGACGCGGTAAAGGCGCAGATCCAGATGCAGGGAAGCGGTCTTACGCCCGGGGATGTATTGGTCTCCAATCATCCAGCTGCAGGGGGCAGCCACCTGCCCGACATTACGGTCATCACCCCCGTGTTCAAAAACGATCAGGTCATTTTTTGGGTGGCAGCCCGTGGGCATCACGCCGACATCGGCGGCATCTCTCCTGGCTCCATGCCCCCCAACTCCCGCCGCCTTGAAGAGGAAGGGGCCTGCATCACCTCGTTCAAGCTGGTGGAGAACGGCATTTTTCAGGAAGAAGGCATTTCGAAACTGCTGCTGGCCCCCGGCAAACTGCCCCCGACACCGGGGCGTCCGGCCATCTGGGGCACCCGCCTTCTGGCAGACAATATCTCCGATCTTAAGGCCCAGGTTGCCGCCAACCAGAAAGGGATTGAACTGGTGCTGGAGATGGTGGATCACTACGGCCTCGACGTGGTTCAGGCCTATATGAAGCATGTTCAGGATGCGGCTGAAGAGGCTGTGCGGCGTCGGCTCAGTGCGCTTTCCGCATCCAAGGGGATGGCCGAACGGGACACGATCCGCGCCAGTGACTATCTGGATGACGGCAGCCCCATTGCCCTATCCCTCACCATAGACCGAAAGGACGGCAGCGCACTATTTGATTTTCAAGGCACCGGACCTCAAATCTGGGGAAACTGCAATGCTCCCAAAGCCGTGACTAAATCGGCGATACTTTACTGCGTCAGATGCCTGATTGAAAAAGACCTGCCCTTAAACCACGGCTGCCTTATCCCCATCACCGTTAATATCCCCAAGGGCTCTCTGCTTGATCCCTCTGCCGAAGCGGCGGTGGTAGGCGGTAACGTGCTGACCTCCCAGCGAATCACCGACGTCGTCCTCAAGGCGTTCGGCGTGGCTGCCGCCTCCCAGGGCTGCATGAACAATTTTACCTTCGGCAATGACCGCTTCGGCTACTATGAAACCATAGCCGGCGGGGCCGGCGCCGGCCCGACCTGGCACGGGCAGACCGGGGTTCACACCCACATGACCAACACCCGAATCACTGATCCGGAGATCCTGGAGCGGCGATATCCCATAATTCTCAGGGAATTTTCCATCCGCCGGGGGTCCGGCGGCAGGGGGCGGTTCAACGGTGGGGACGGTTTAGTGCGTGAAGTGGAATTTTTAAAGCCCCTCAATGTCGCCATCCTTTCCGAACGCAGGGTTTTCGCCCCCTACGGGCTGGAAGGCGGCGAATCCGGCAGCAAAGGGGTGAACCTCTTCATCAGAAAAGACGGCACCTCAATCTGCATGGGTGCCAAGAACGAAATCATAGCGCAACCCGGCGAGCGTTTCCGTATCATGAGCCCCGGCGGAGGTGGATTCGGCACGCCAACAGTGAATGAAAAAAATACAAATTAATTTCTAAAATGTAATTAAATTTAAGACAAAAATGTTAATATATTTTTGTGTTGCCTTTTTAAAGACGAGATTCTATAACCAAGAAATACCTGACTTAAGGTGTAAAAAAACCACCACTTTGAAAAGGAGTAAACATGAAAAAGACAACACTGGAAAAAATCTTTGAATATGCATCCATGCCTGTCCACGGAACGTTATCGCGTAAGTTGAGAAACGACATCCACTGCCAGATAAACGATGGCAAGGAATATGTCGGTGCTACTTTTTTCCTCGGTGAAGAGTTCGTTCGCATTACGGAACAAAAAGATGGACAAATGATCAATACGTATTATGACTGGGAAACCATCGCATCCGTAAGAACCATTGCCAATAATACAAAATAAAGAAAGGATGTCTAACCTAAGCTATATTTTACAAAAAGCCCGGCTACACAGATAACTGCAAATAGCCTCACCCAACAGGGCCAGGCTATAAAAAAACAATGAACAGGATTTCAGCTGTCATTCTCGGCTTTCAGGACAAAAATTCTTTTATCCTTGAGGCTGTCGATGACAAATGATGACTGGATGCTCTGGATGCCCTGTATCCGGGTCAGTTTATGATTCATGAATTCTGCATAGGCATTGATATCCTTTGCAATGACCTTGAGGATAAAATCATGGGCACCGGCAATCTGATAGCATTCCACAACCTCCTCAAGCTCCGAAAACTTTTCCTTTATTAAAGACACCGAAGATAGCTTGCTCAAGCTCAGCGTAATACTGACAATGACCATGATAGGAAATCCAACCTTTTCCGGATCCACCACAGCCATGAAATGGGAGATTACACCCGTTGTTTCAAGGCGTTTCACTCGTTCCAGCGTAGCAGGCGCTGAAATTCCCACCATCCGGGACAGCCGGGCATTGGTAATTCTCCCGTTTTCCTGGAGAATATTCAGTATTTGCTTATCAATCCGGTCCAATTGCCTTGTTCCAATACGTTGAGAATTTAGGACTGCAGGTAGTCTAAAAGAATGTCTCCCAATTCATCCAAGGCACCGACATAAAAGTGATCTGCATTGGAAATAACCGACATTTGTGGAGTAATCTTCCATTTACACAAAAGATCCTCTATTAGATATACAGGCGCTAAATCATCATTTTCACCCGTTATAATCAGCCCTGTATTAGGCAACTGTTCCACCTGGTCAAAGCTTAACAATGCTGCCGGCGGCGAAACCATAATATGATCGCAGAGATCAACACCGGCACTGACGACATGGGCATTGACCCATGAACCAAAAGAGTATCCGGCAAGAAAAAGCTGATCATATCCCTGGTCGGATAAAAAAGCCAAAGCGTTTCTGACATCATCCTGCTCGCCCCGGCCATTGTCAAATTCTCCGGAACTGCCACAGGTACCTCTGAAATTAAAACGCAGGGTAGCAATCCCCGCAGATTGAAAGCAAGCGGCCATCCGGCAGATCAAAGGCACATCCATGTTTCCGCCATAAAGGGGATGGGGATGGGCCAGCACCAAGGCTTTCCCTGTTTCCTGCCGGTTCAGATACCCCTCAAGACAGATATTGCCGTTACCGGTTATGGTGATGGATTCTTCCATCATCTCTTATTTTTCAGGGCGGCTCTGATAAATGCCTTGAAAAGAGGATGGGGAACCATGGGTTTGGACTTGAATTCCGGATGAAACTGGCAGCCCAGAAACCACGGATGATCTTTAAGTTCCACAATTTCCACCAGGTCGTGGTCCGGAGATGTCCCTGAAATGACAAGACCCGATTCCACCAGTTTGTCCTTGTATTCATTATTGAACTCAAAGCGGTGGCGATGCCGTTCGGAAATATTTTCAGTCTTGTAGGCATTCATGGCAAAGGTATCTTCAACCAGAAGGCAGGGATAAGCACCTAACCGCATGGTGCCTCCTTTATCCGAGGATTCATCCCGTTTCTCGACCTTGCCGGTCTGTTCATCTACCCACTCTTTCATCAGGTAAATCACCGGATAGGGCGTGTCAATGTCAAACTCCTCGCTGTTGGCATCCTCCAGGCCGGCAAGATTGCGTGCAATCTCAATCACGGCCATCTGCATGCCAAGGCAAATGCCGAAAAAGGGCACCTTATTTTCACGGGCATACCCGGCAGCAAGAATCTTTCCTTCAATTCCTCTATTCCCGAACCCGCCCGGTACCAGGACACCATCGACCTTGGACAGCACGTCAGCCACATTCTCCTTTGTCAGGTTGGAGGAATCCACAAATTGCAGATTCACCTTGGTGTCATTGGAGATACCGCCGTGGGTCAGTGCCTCGTTCAGACTTTTATAACTCTCGGTCAAGTCCACATATTTGCCCACAATGGCGATGGTGACACTGTACCTTGGATTTTTCAGGCGCTCCACCATCTCCCGCCAGCCCTCAATTCGCGGGGCCCTGGCCCAGATGTTCAGTTTCTTAAGAATCATGTCCCCTAAGCCTTCTTCATTGTAGACAATGGGCACATCATAGATGCAGTCCACATCCTTGGCTGTAAATACGGCATCAGGTCCGACATTGCAGAACAGGGCAATCTTGTTTTTAATCTCCTGGGTCAAAAGACTCTCCGTGCGGCACAAAAGGATATCCGGCTGGATACCGATGCTTCGAAGTTCCTTGACACTGTGCTGGGTGGGTTTGGTTTTCACCTCACAGGCGGTTTTAATATATGGCACCAGGGTCAGGTGGATGTAAATCACGTTGGCGGGCCCGGCATCAGCCTTGAACTGGCGAATGGCTTCAAGAAAGGGAAGGGATTCAATATCCCCGATGGTGCCGCCGATTTCAACAATTACCACATCGGTATCCTGGGAAACCAGGCAAATGGCCCGTTTAATCTCGTCAGTAATATGGGGGATCACCTGAACAGTGCCGCCAAGGTATTCGCCCCGGCGCTCCTTGGTGATGAC
>NZ_DDYV01000089.1:0-4918 GCF_002348205.1 Desulfobacter sp. UBA2225
GACAGCTTCTCTCAGTGGTGGATAACCTTGAGCGGGCCATTGGCTCGGCAACGGATGCCCTGGAGGAGACCAGCCTGCTTGAAGGCGTAAAACTGACGCACAAAGAACTCCTCAAGCTGTTTGAATCCTTCAGTGTAAAGCCGGTTGAGGCAGAAAATCAACCCTTTGACCCCAATTTTCATCAGGCCGTCACCCATGCACAGAATAACGATGTTCCGGACAATACCGTCACCGATGTCCTGCAAAAAGGATATCTGCTGCATGACAGACTGCTCAGACCGGCCATGGTGGTTGTCTCAAAAAGAGTTGAAACGCAGACTCAAGAACCTACTGAAGAAGAATAATAAAGATATTTAGAAAGGAATTGTTATGGGTAAAATTATTGGAATCGACCTTGGCACAACGAATTCATGTGTCGCGGTTATGGAACCCGGTGGAGAGGTAAAAATTATTACCAATGCCGAAGGCGGCAGAACAACACCGTCCATTGTGGCTGTCACTGAAAGCGGGGAGCGTATTGTAGGCCAAACTGCCAAGCGCCAGGCCGTAACAAACCCGGAAAATACAATTTTCGGTGTAAAACGTCTCATCGGCAGGAAATTCAACTCAAAGGAAATCCAGAATGACATTCCCATACTGCCATATATAATAGAGGCAGCCGCCAACGGCGATACTCGGATCAACATCAGGGGCAAGCAGTACAGCCCTGCCGAAATTTCCTCGTTTATTCTTGCCAATATCAAGAAAACTGCCGAGGATTACCTGGGAGAAGCCGTAACCGAGGCCGTTATTACGGTTCCGGCCTACTTTAACGACAGCCAGCGTCAGGCGACCAAGGATGCCGGTAAAATCGCAGGCCTGGAAGTCAAACGTATTATCAATGAACCCACAGCCGCGTCCCTGGCCTATGGACTAGATAAAAAAGGTGAGGAAAAAATCGCTGTTTTTGACCTTGGCGGCGGTACATTCGACGTCTCTGTCCTTGAAATCGGCGACGGGGTTTTTGAAGTAAAATCCACCCACGGTGATACGCACCTGGGCGGCGAAGACTTTGACCTGCGGATCATTGATTATCTGGCAAGTGAGTTCAAAAAAGACCAGGGCATTGACCTGAGAAACGATAAAATGGCGCTTCAGCGGTTGAAAGAGGCGGCTGAAAAGGCAAAAATGGAGTTATCAACCTCCACGGAAACCAGCATTAACCTGCCCTTTATTACAGCGGACGCATCCGGCCCCAAGCATCTGGATATTAAACTGACCAGAGCGAAACTGGAGTCCCTTGTATCCGATCTATTGGACAAACTGGAAATGCCCTGTAAAACAGCGCTGAAAGACGCACACATGAAACCCGGCGATGTGGATGAGGTGGTTCTGGTTGGCGGCATGACCCGTATGCCTGCGGTTCAGGAACGCGTTGAAAAAATATTCGGCAAAAAACCCCATAAAGGTGTTAACCCCGATGAGGTGGTTGCCATGGGTGCCGCAGTCCAGGCCGGCGTGCTCCAGGGTGATGTCAACGACGTGCTTCTGCTGGATGTCACCCCCCTTTCCCTGGGCATTGAGACCCTTGGCGGCGTAATGACCCGGCTGATCGAAAAGAACACTACCGTTCCCACCAAAAAGAGCCAGGTATTTTCCACGGCAGCCGACAACCAGCCGGCCGTCTCCATTCACGTACTCCAGGGCGAACGACAGATGTCCGCAGACAATAAGACCTTGGGTCAGTTTGAACTATCCGACATCCCCCCTGCACCCAGAGGCGTTCCCCAGATTGAGGTAACTTTTGACATTGATGCCAACGGTATTGTTCATGTATCTGCGAAAGACAAGGCCACAGGCAAGGAGCAGTCCATCCAGATTACCGCAGCCTCCGGCTTAAGCAAGGATGAAATCCAGCGCATGGTGAAAGATGCTGAACTGCACGCTGACGAAGATAAAAAGAAACGAGAACTGGTGGATACGAAAAACCAGGCAGAAGCCTTGGTGGACCAAACCAAAAAAACCCTGAAAGAACACGGGAGCAAAGTCGATGAAGCCACCAGAAAATCCATTGAGGATGCGGCCGAGGCCCTGAAGCAGGCCAAAGACTCCGACAACCTTGAGGATATCAAGGCCAAAATAGAAACCCTGTCCCAGGCCTCCCACAAGCTGGCCGAAGTCATGTACCAGCAGGCGCAGACAGACAGCCAGGCCGGACAAGCCGCCGGTACGGATGCCGGCTCTACCAGTGACGATGATGATGTGGTTGATGCGGATTTTGAAGAGGTCAAAAAAGATAAATAACAATGCTCGATAGGTCCCGCCCCGAATTATAATTGCTGATTCAGGGCGGGAATTTGATGTTGAATATAATCCTGCCGTAATCTATATTGACTCGGCAGGATTTTTATTTACAGGGTAGGTTAACTTTAAAAAAATTATTTAAACTGATTTATACATGATCATTACTGATATCCTCCGGCAGAACAACGCTCTTTATCCGGAAAAAGCAGCATTAATTGAACGAACCCCGGCCACAGGCCGGCGAACACAGATCACCTGGTCCGACTTTTACGGGCAAAGCGTTCAGACAGCCAATGCCCTGCAGGCAAAGGGCGTTAAAAAAGGGGATAAAGTGGTCCAGCTGATGAGCAATTGCCTCGAATGGCTGCCCATCTATTTCGGTGTATTATATACCGGGGGCTGGATCGTTCCCCTGAATTTCAGGTTTGAATCAGACAAAATCCGTTTGTGCACCGTAACCGCAGAAGCCAAGATTTTTATTTTCGGACCGGAATTTGTGGTCCGGCTGGAAGAAATCAGGCAGGAATTATCCCAATTTGTGGAATTGTGGATATATACAGGGCCGGAAAACGATTGCCCGGACTGGGCCTGTTCTTTTAAACAATTTATCTGTGAGGCGGACAGGCTCACACCTCCGGACGTGGAAATAACCCCTGAAGACGATGCGGCCCTGTATTTCACCTCCGGTACCACCGGCACCCCCAAGGCGGTTCTGCACACCCACAGGGCGTTGATGCATGCATGTGACGTGGAAAATGACCACCACAGCCAAACTCATGATGATGTATTCCTGTGTATCCCGCCCCTTTACCATACCGGTGCCAAAATGCACTGGATGGGTTCTTTTCTGGTGGGGGGAAAATGCGTCCTGCTGAACGGCGTCAAGTCGGAATGGATCATTGAGGCAGTCTCCGAAGAACAGTGCACCATTGTGTGGCTGCTTGTGCCCTGGGCCCATGACATTGTCATTGCCATTGACAGTGGACAAATCAAGCCAGCCGACTACAACCTTTCGCAGTGGCGCCTCATGCACATCGGGGCACAGCCCGTGCCCCCAAGCCTGATCCTGAACTGGCGCAAACATTTCCCGGGTCAGGATTACGACACCAATTACGGATTAACCGAATCATCAGGCCCCGGATGTGTCCATTTAGGCCTGGAAAATGCGGACCGTATCGGCCCCGTCGGCCTTCCCGGATATGGATGGCAAGCCCGAATTGTAGACAAGCAGGGCAGCCAACTGCCCTTTGGTGAAACCGGAGAGCTTATTGTCAAAGGCCCCGGGGTGATGAAAGAGTACTACAAAGACCCCGAAGCCACTGCCAAAACCATAAAAGACGGTTGGTTGTTTACAGGGGACATGGCCAGGTACGACAAAGACGGATTTATCTGGCTTGTGGACCGCAAAAAGGATGTGATCATCTATGGCGGGGAAAACATTTTTCCTGTGGAAATTGAAAATTTCTTTCTCAAACATGAAAAAATCCGGGACATTGCGGTAATCGGTGTGCCAGACGAACGTTTAGGAGAGATCCCTACCGGAATTATCAGCCTTAAGCCCAATACCATGATGTGCGAACAGGATGTTCTTGATTTCCAGAGCGAGCTTCCCAGGTACAAGCAACTGAAAAAAATATTTTTCGGCGATGTACCCAGAAACCCCACCGGTAAAATAGAAAAGCCGAAACTGCGAAGAATTTATGTCGAAGACAAACGTAAATCCATGGATCTACTGCTCAAATAAAGGAATACCAAAATGAAATATATACTCAGGCGTCTTACCCCATGGGCAATGACGATTTTTATCTCCATGTTACTGGTAACTGTGCCCTGCAATGCGGCCCAGTCCCTTGATGCCCAAACCGCCAAAATCGTCTCCGGCATTGAAGCAAAATACGCCAACAAAAGCTTTATTGCCGATTTTGAACAGGCATCCCGCCTGACCGCCCTGGATGTGACTGAAATTGCCAAAGGCAGGGCCTGGTTCAGCCATCCGGGGAAAATGAAATGGTCATACGACAGTTCAGACAACCATGAAATCATCACCAATGGAAAAAATCTGTGGATTTACCGTCCCGAAGAAAACCAGGTGATGATCGGAGATGCCGCCCCGTTTTTCCAATCCGGCTCCGGCGGCGCTTTTCTGGCAGATATCCGCAAAATCAGGAAAGATTTCACCGTTGAACCGGGCAAATCGGGAGAAAACTTTGCACAGCTTGTGCTGACGCCTAAAAAGGAAACCCCGGAGCTTGCAAAAATACGTATCACAGTAAATCTTCCAGGGTATGAAATTCCTGTGGTTGAAACTGAAAATATTTACGGAGATATCACCAAATTCATATTTACCAATATCCAGTTCAGTACCTTTGACGAACAGATATTTGAATTTACCCCCCTGCCGGGGACTGAAATTATCGAAATGGACTAACAGCCATGGGCTGCCTGGCCTATCGACACCCAGACTCAACATACAACAAAACATCAAAGTAATTTAACTACTTATTGAAGTTTTAAAATAAAATGACGACTAAAAATTCTACACTCCACCAGAAAATCCGGGACCTGGCCAAGGCAAAAAAGGCCATTATCCTGGCCCATAATTACCAGTCTGCCCCGATCCAAGACGTAGCGAATC
>NZ_DDYV01000089.1:4946-37707 GCF_002348205.1 Desulfobacter sp. UBA2225
GAAACCGCAGCCATCCTGTGCCCGGACAAAATAGTGCTGATGCCCAACCCCGAGGCCGGGTGTCCCATGGCAGACATGGTGACCCCCGAGGCGCTGGTCAGGCGCAAGGGCGACCTTGGCGGCATCCCTGTCATCACCTACGTCAACTCATCTGCCGCAGTAAAGGCGGTCTCAGATATCTGCTGCACCTCCGCCAATGTGATCAAGGTGGTGAACGCATTAAAAGAAAAAGAAGTGCTCATGACACCGGACCGTAACCTGGCCCGGTATGCCGCGGCCAATACCGACAAAAAGATCCATTTATGGGACGGCTACTGTCCCTTTCATAACGATTTAAGTGTTGAAGCGGTCAAGGCATCAAAAGCCGCCCACCCCAAAGCCCTGTTCGTGGTCCATCCGGAGTGCCGCCCCGATGTGCTTGAACTTGCCGACAGCATCCAGTCCACATCGGGAATGATCCGGTTTGCCGGTGAAAGCTCGGCAGACCAGTTCATCCTGGGCACGGAAACAGGCTTGATCCACGCCATTTCAAAGGCACTCCCTGAAAAAAAATTTTTTCCCGTATCAGATCAACTGGTATGCCCGGACATGAAAAAAACGCAATTGCAGGACATTTGGAACTGTCTTGAAAAGATGTCAGGAAGGGTGGTGGTCGAAGAAGCGATCCGTATCAAAGCCATGAATGCTGTTAAAAAAATGATTAATATCAAATAGACCCGCTTCTGATCCGTTCCTTTTCAAGAAGCCGTGCATATTCGCCACCGGCCAGAGCAAGCTGTTCATGGGTGCCTTGTTCAATGATCTGCCCATCCCTCAACACCAGTATGTGATCACACGATTTGACTGTTGAAAGGCGATGGGCAATAATAATGGACAGGCGACCTTTCATCAATTTCTTCATGGCGGCATGGATTTTTACCTCGGATTGGGAATCCATATAAGAGGTTGCCTCATCAAAGATGATCAGATCCGGGTTAAAGGAAAAGGCCCGGGCGATGCAGACCAATTGTTTTTCCCCCGAAGACAAAGGACGGCCGCCATCCTGGAGCATGGTGTCAAGTCCTGAAAATTTATCGAAAAGAAAAGCGCAATCGGCATTTTTCAGAGCTCTTTCAAGACCTTGATCATCCTCGCGGATGTCACCATCCAGAGGGCGTGCAATATTCTCCCGCACCGTTCCTGAAAACAGGATGGGATCCTGCATGACCAGGGCCGTGTGATGCCGGATGCCGGCGATATCAATATGCACATAGTCCTGACCGTTAATGAGGATGCGTCCACCGGTGGGAGCGTAAAACCCGGCCGTGAGATTGATGATGGTACTTTTTCCTGCACCGGTCTGCCCCACAATGCCCATGGCCCGGCCCTTCTCAAGACTGAAACTGATATTTTTCAATACCGGAACACCGGGTGTGTATGAAAATGCCACGTTTTCAAATACCAGATGCCGGATACCGCCGGGATCCGGCCCTTTGAACGTCGTATCCTGTCGGATTTCGGGTGTGCTCAATACCGTAATTATCCTTTCGGCTGAGGCCAAGGCATTCTGCAATAGATTAAATTTCTCGGACAATTCCCTCAAGGGCCTGAAGAACAATTTCATATAGGTCAAAAACGCCGCAAGCTCACCAATGGTCAAGACCTGACGCTGCACCATAAAAGAGCCGTTCCAGATAATGACAGCCACTGCCAAGGTACCCATGAGCCCCACGACAGGCATGAACACGGAAAACACCCGGATGTGAGCCATGGCTGCCCTGAAGTGAGCCAGGTTCAGACGCTTGAACTCATGGATAAAATGCAGGCCGGCCATACAGGTCTGGATGGCCCGGATACCGGCAATAGCTTCGGAAAAACGGTGATTGATCTCGGCATTTTTCTGCCGCAACACACGAAACACCCTGCGCAGGATACCCGAAAAATAAACCACGCCCACAAAGACCACGGGAACAATCAGGCTTAAATAAAAGGCAAGGCGGCGATTGGTGAAAAACAGGATGACAAATACGCCGGTCATGAGCAGAAGATCCCTGAAAATAAAAACAAGAACGCTTGTAAACATTTCGTTCATATTTTCAATATCCCCAGCTACCCGGGCCACAAGTCTTCCCGAGGCATTTTTATCAAAATAGACCACGGGCAGGTCCGTCATATGATCAAACAGGCGGCACCGAAGATTGAGCATAATTTTCTGGCCCGTGTACTCCATGAACATGGCCTGGCTGAAATCCACGACAAACCCCGCCAGGATCACTACGCCAAACCAGATGCAAAAAACGGAAAACTGCTCAATTTCAAGACCCATGATATGAAATCCCGAGGTACCGGAAACGAGGATGAACCGGTCAATGGCCTGCTGGATGAGCCAGGGCTGAAACAGTTCAAACCCGGTGACCATGAACACCAGAACCGTTGTTAAAGCAAGCATCCAGGCATAGGGCCGAACGTAAGGGATCAATGCTTTAAACAGAGCCGGATTCGCCAGACTGACCTTTTTCTCCTCGTCGGAAAAGACGTGGGAGTGGTTCATAGCCGGTCTCCTAAGGGCTCACCTTCTGACTGCTGGACATTAAAGGATGTACGGTAAAAGGCATTGGATGCCTTGAGCTGCTCATGGGTGCCCTGGTCCGCAATTCTGCCGTTGTCCATGACATAAATCCGGTCACAGTCGGCAAGGGCCGAAAGCCTGTGGGAGACCATGATCATGACGGCATCTCGATTCATCCGGTTGATGCCCCGGATGGCCCGGTCTGCGGTGCGGGTATCCAGCTGGCTGACCGGATCATCCAGAAGGATCACGGATTTAGGGGACACCAGGGTTCGAGCCAGGGCCACCCGCTGCTTCTGCCCGCCGGACAATGTCACGCCCCGTTCCCCAACCAGGGTGGCAAGACCGTCGGGCATCTGATCAACGGTTTCTTCCAGGGCGCAGATTTTAATGACCTGGTCCAGAATGTCACGGTCGTGACTGTCGGAAACGCTCTTCCCCATAAGGATATTATCTTCCAGGGTCCCTGAAAACAAAAACGGTTCCTGGGCCATGAAGCTGATATGGCGCCTCAGAAATTGAGGATCAAAGGTTTTCAAATCTTTCCCGTCCAGGCAAACCCGGCCGCTTGTGGGGTCATACAGGCGCGAGATCAATGAAAGCAGTGTGGTTTTTCCGCAACCCGGCGGACCGGTGATGCCGATCCTGGCCCCGGCCGGGATATTCATGGAAATACCGGAAAGCACATTCATCTTTTTATCATAGGAAAAACACACCTTTTCAAACCGGATATTGCCCTTCACAATGTCCGGCATCACCGTACCTTCAGGGAAAGTGATTTGGGACCGGGTGTTCAAAAGAACATTTATTCGTTTCAGGGATGCCATTCCCCGCTGGATCAGATTGGTCATCCACCCGATGGCAATCACCGGCCAGGCAAGAATCCCCAAGTATTGAATAAAGGCCACAAACTCTCCGGGACTTAATCGGTTTTCCATGACCAGGGTCCCGCCGTAAAAAACAATGATCAGGGTGGATATATTAAAAAAAAGTCCCAGTAAAGGATGCAGCAGGGCATTGATATAGGCCCGTTTCAAATTCTTTCTAAAATAGTCCCGTGCGTGGGTTTCCGTCTTTTTCCGGACCTGGGGCTCAAAGTTGAACACCTTGATCACCCGGATACCGAAAAAACTTTCCCGGATCTGTTCGGTGAGTTCGGAAAAAGCCTCCTGGGCTGTGTTGTGATACTGATGCATCCTGTTGCCCAGATTTTTTGTAACCAGAACCAGAAAAGGAAGGGGGATCAGACACAGGGCCGCAAGCTTGGGGCTTGTCCAGACCATGATGCCGATGCAGGCACTGCCGAGAAGCAGGGTGTCCACCAAAGCGATGATGCCGAAACCAAATGCCATACGCACATGAACAATGTCCGACGTGGCATGGGCCATGATGTCCCCGACCCGGGTTTTGTCATAATAGGCCGTGTCCAGGCTGAGCATATGGGTGTACAGTTCATCCCGAATGCCCCGCTCAAGATCCCAGGCCGAGCCCATTAAAAGCATGCGCCACCCGGAACGGAGCAGGGCCATGATAACCCCGGCCCCCACAATCACGGCGCATTGCGTTAAAAGGACATGACGGTCAAAATCTGCATCCGCCAAAATGTCAACAGCCCTGCTGACAACCTGGGGAACCACAAGCTGAAGCAGATCCACCACAATTATACAGAAGACACCCGCAGCGATCTTTCTTAAGTTTTTTTTGAAATAGTAAAGGATCAACTTCAACTTTTGACTCCGGTCAATGGGCTGCGGCAGCAAACCGATTCACATGTTTGTAAACAATAAGCATCCGGAAAAGAGTTTCAATATTGAAAAAACCAGACAGGCCCCAGTGATGTCCGGTTAGGTTTTTGCAACGTAACTCCGATAGCATTTACCCTCTACCATTATACGACCCTGAAACGCAACATGAGCCTGCCTCTTTTGCCGAATCTATAGGTTTCACCAAATTCATCGTTAAGCTTTTTGTGCTGACACCTATTTTAATGGTATTTACTCTAACTGGTACGCTGACAATTATGATATGATGATGGTCGCAATCACATACGGATGACCCCTTGAATATTCCAAAATAGGGAGTAAAACCATGGAAAGCATTGACCTTGTCCAAAAATTACCCACACGTCTTGACGCATTCCGCCGCCTGCACAGACATACGCTTGACCATCGTGAACAATTCTGGGCTGCAATAGCAGAACAGCTGCAATGGCAGACGCCTTTTTCTTATGTGGTCAAGGAGGATTTTTCTATTCCCCTGGCATCCTGGTTCTGGGACGGACAGATCAATGCCGCCCAAAACGCACTTCACAGAATAATTGAAAAAGGGAGGGGAGACGCACGGGCCCTGGTCTTTTATCAAAAATCCGGCCATACCCACACCCTGACCTTCAATGAACTTAAAGACAAGGTGCTCAGATTGGCAGCGGCTTTTCACCGGGCCGGCCTGATTCAGGGGGACTGCATCGCCTTAAACCTGCCAAGCTGTCCTGAATTTGTCATCAGCGCCCTGGCAGCCGCCTATCTTGGGATCACCTACCTGCCTATAGGGTGCCATCTGCCCCCTTCCATTGTGGCAGAGGATATTACCGCATCAAGGGCAAAACTTGTCATCATGGCAAACAGCAACGCTTACGAAGAAAAAAAGAGCCATGCCCCGACGGTCCGTGCCCTGCTTGAAGATCTCTCCATACTCATTTCAGGTGAAACGATTGAAGGTATCCCAACGCTTGAAGAATACATGGCTAAGGCAGATCCTTCCGGACTGGAGCCGGCTTGTCCCGAGGCAAATCATCCCCTGTTTACTGTTTATGAAAACCGCCTGGCCGGTAAACATGTGGGGTCTGTTTTCCCAACCGGCGGATTCCTGGTCCAAGCCCACGCCTCCTTTGACGATATTTTCAATAAAGCCCTTGATCAGGACAAACCCCAAATGATCGTAAACACGCTGGATATCTACAAAGCCCCTGCACAGGCATACGGCCTGTGGGGACCTTTGACCAATGGGACAGGTATTGTCCTCATTGATGAGGATATCCGGGTGAATACCATTGAAGATATTCTCAATGAGCAACCCAATCCGGCGCTGCTGTGCCCGCCGACGTTAATTTCAGAAGTTAGGGAACAACTGGGTCAGGGGCAGCTGAACACAGCCAAACGGTTTTCCGTCATTGCCTCTTGTGGAAACGCCCTCCCCCCCCGGCTGGTTAAATATGCAGACAGTATACTGGTAAAGGGTCCGGAACGGGTGGTAAACCTCTGGGTGCAGAGCAAAAGCGGTATCGCACTACTCAATTCATACCCGACCCCGGAACTGAACCGGCCCGGCACCCTCGGATTTGGTGCGTTAGGGGTGGAACCCATAATTATAAACGATTTTGGAGAGCCCTGTAAAACAAACATCAGCGGCAACCTGGTTTTTTCGCAGTCATGGCCGGCTATGCCAATGGCCACCCCGGGCACAACCGAACATTTTAAAAAGACCTATTTTTCAAAATTCCAAGGCTATTTCTTCACCTACGACGGGGTAAGAAGCGACAAAGACGGTTTTTTCTGGTTCATGGGACGGCTTGATGACAGCATTAAGGTCAAAGGACAGAGCCTGGGTGCATCCTTGATCGAAGGCGTGCTTACCTCCCATCCCCTGGTTGAAGAAGCCGCTATTATCAGCACCCAGAACAAATCCGGTGAGGATATTGTGATCTTCGTGGTGCCCCGTAATAAGATTCAGGATGAGCAAAAATGTATTGACCAGATAAAAGATTATATTACGGATAAAATCGGGCATTTTGCCGTACCGAAAAAAATCATCATCACGGACCAGCTGCCAAAGACCGCCACAGGAAAACTGTTCCGGTCTGTTTTGCGCCGCATTGCAGCCGGGGAGGAACCCCTTGACTGACATGCCATCCCAGGGGCCATTAATGGACTCGAAAAAATGATTGACGATAAATAAAAGGGACCTAAAAAGTGAATGCCAACCTTCGTAATAAAATAATTGAAGCAGTGGCTGAAATCGGAAAAATCAATGTTTCCATGTCCGCCTTTGAAAGAGATTTGACCGTGACCAGTGAAGCATGGTTAGCTGATCTTTCAGAACAGATAAAACAAGGTATGGAAACTTTGGATGCCAGGATCATGCAAAGTGATCTTTCAGCCGTCATCGAGGTCCTGATTAAATCCCCCCCCTCCCCCGGAATCAATACCATTGTGGGCAACGCCCTGTCCATGATGCTGGAAATGGAACGTGCAAGTCATGAAAAATCCCCCGCGATACGACGTCTTCTCGGTCCTTCCCTGGCCCAGGAAGCGCAACAGGGAGATATACGATTTCTTCTACTGAATCCGGGTACTGTTTCCACCTGGCTTGCCGTATACCAGGGTCTGGAACAGGTACACCGTTTTGAAATACATGTCCTTCCCGATGAGGAGGACAGCATAGACCACAGGATAAAAGCTGTGGCCGCCCATCTGGACCGCGCCGGAATCCCCCTTGCCTCCTTTGACGGCATTGCCTGCCAGGGAGGATTTCTCAAACCCATTCCGTCCGGAACCTACCGGGTGGTCCCGGAAATGGTCAGGGACCTTGTGGAGGCGCCGTTGAGGTCCCATGCCAGCAATATGGGTATTCCCATGGGTATGGAGCTTGCCCGGATGGCAGGCAGTCAAAAGGATCTGCTTTTGACCACCACAGATCCCTTTGTCTGTGATGAACTGGATCTGGTGGACCGGGTTACAGGATTTGTAAAAATCAAGCGCAACGGTGCCGGAGCACATTATTTAAGTCACAAGGCGGTATGGCGGATTGTGGCCTCTTTGATGAATCAGGCACCGGAACATGTGAACGCCGTCACCGCCCATTTAGGCGGAGGCACCTCCCTTGCCGCGCATAGACGGGGACAAGTCACCATGCTCATAGACGCCTATTCCGGTCTGCCGTCAACAAGCAGAAGCGGTGCCATCGACATAGACCGGGTTGTCAAATCCATCAAATCCAAGGAGCTCTCCATCCGGGACCTTGAACAGATCCTGGACAGCCGGGGCGGTCTTCTCTCCCTTGTGGGCACCAATGATTTCTATGCCATGATCGGATTCCTGCGCCAGGGGGCCACCCCGGTACAGCGTAAAAAAATAGAACTGGTTCAAAACTTTATGGCAAGAAAAATTGCCGGCGGTATGCTCAAGCTTACTGCCGACGGGGCAGATGTCAAGGTAATGGCGATCACCGGCGGACTTGCCGCCAATCCGGACATGATGCACCGGGTCAAGCAGAATATCGCAGGGCGTTACCCGGTGGTGGTCATGCCCGGTTACTTTGAACATGAGGCCCTGGCTGCCGGACAGATCCGGGGATATTATGCCCCTGAGTCTCTCAAAGATTACGAAACCGAACGGGATGCCCTTAAAAAAAGAAGGCATGATGAAGACGCATTGATTGACACCCCCGTATTCAAACGCGAAATCAGGTTCAAGAAAAAAGGCGCGCCGTTGACTACCCTGGACGATATCATTGATGCCGCATACCTGACGGTCGAAGAAAATTATGCGCCGACCATAGCTATTGTGGGTGCCAACAACGAAGAGTCAATCCAGGCGGCTAAAAAGGCCAATGAAGAAGGCCAGTTCCGCATCTCCAAATTTGTTCTCCTTGGTGATTTCCAGGCGATCAGCCAGATGGCCTATGAATACGACCTTGTCATTGACAATGACAACTACACCATCATTGATACGGAAACACCCGTAGAAGAAGCTGTCAGCCTTTTGGACCAGGGCAAGGTTGATATCCTAATGAAAGGGAGCATCCATACAGAAGATCTTCTCAGGGGGGTTTTTAAATACCTGAAATCCAGTGGTCTACTCCAAAAAGGCCAGGTCATGAGCCACACTGCCATTGTGGACATCCCCACCCGGAACAAATTGCTGGCATTTTCAGACGGTGCACTAAACACTTACCCTGACGAACAAAAACGTATGGCCATCCTTGAGAATGCATTAAAAGTGGTGCATAACCTGAATATCAAGGTACCCAAGGTGGCAGTGATCTCTGCCGTTGAAAACGTAAACCGCAGCGTGGACAGCTCCATGGAGGCAGAACGTATTGCGGCCCGTTTTGCAGACAGGGACGACTGCATTGTGGAAGGCCCCTTATCTTTGGATGTGGCCATGGATGTTGCCATTGCCGAAGAGAAGCATTACACGGGCCGAATCCGGGGCAATGCCGATGTGCTTATCCTGCCGGATATTGATTCGGGCAATATTTTGTGGAAAACCCTGACGACTCAGTCCGGGGCAGACCTTGCCGGGGTTATTCTGTGTGGTGATATGCCCCTGATTCTGACATCAAGGGGGGATTCCATACGGTCAAAACTGGCGTCACTGTCCCTTGCCGTAAAATTTTACTTTGATCTTAAAAACCAGAGCAGGGAGTCGTCTTAAGATTACAGATAAAACCTTGTAGAGAATGCCAACGCGAGATTTCCCATATCCCCCAGCTTTTTTTGAAATAATAATATTCTAACAATTTGCTGCTATTCTCAGATTTAAGTAGCCGTACAGAATTCAACCGATCCGACTATGAGATGGTTTAAAAATATGTATTTAACGGTCCAAACACAGAACGTCACTTCAATGCGTTCAGATAGCAAAACAAGAAACGGAGGGTGCCTTTCAATTATGGATGGGCACAAGGCAGTTTGATACATCTTAATACAGTAAAAAATTTGAGGTTGCGATATCTTTTCGGGCTCAGCGCCATTGCACTTCTGGCTACCGCCTCATATATCACCATGTATACGGTCGTATCCAAACAACGCGACTTTGCAAAACTGATTAGTCTTGCCAGCCACCAATCCGGATTGACTAATAGGATAGCTTATTTTTCAAGTTTAATGGCATCCACTTCAGATCAGTCGGAATTCGATCTGGCCCGTTCCCAAGTGGGAAGAACCATTCATAAGCTGATCAACAAAGCCGAAACTCCGGAAGCTCTTTTTGAAATGGCCACCACAGGCAGCAAAAAGGTGTGTCTCATCGAGATGACGAATCGCATTGGAAAGGAGAGATCGGTAAATCAACCCGGTGGGGGATGATGCAGGATCTTGAGCGTTTTAATGTGGAAACCGTAACCGGCGCAAAAGTGGTGCGGATTACCGAAACAGGCCTGGAAATTAAAAAGGACGGCAAAATCAATGCCCTGGACTTTGACACTGTTGTGGTGGCTGCGGGCGCTGTGTCTTACAACCCATTGGCGCAGATTGCGCAAAAACTTGACATTGACTACCGTGTGGCCGGTGATGCCTTAAAGGTGGGGACGGCCTTTGATGCGGTGCATGGGGGATAGAGGCTGCTGTCTCCATTTAGTGCTTGAACGCAAAGTCACCTATCCGGGGAGGAATGAGTCATGGCTTTGAGCGATATATAATTTGAATATTATTAATTATTTCAAACATATACCTGCCGAATCAAAAATAAGACCCAAAAACGCGACATGAGCCTTTTTTAATTTTTTCATCATGGATCTGCAGTCTGCTACGTTTCAACTGTTTTACAAGAGGTTTAGCTTCTGTCAGTTACCTTGCGCATGCTGTTAATCAAATTATTCACCGAAACCGTTGCGATACCCGAATTAATGTCCGACATGGCATAGGGAATGACCAGTTCATTCCTATGAATGATTGAACCGCAGGAGTAGACAACGTTTGGTACATACCCTTCCCGCTCTTTTTCAGTAGGAGCCAGAAGCGGTTGTTCAAGCTGTGCAATGACCTTGCACGGATTTTCAAGATCAAGGAGGATTGCACCAATACAGTACTGCCGCATGGGACCGACACCATGGGTAAGAACGATCCAGCCTTTCTCGGTTTCTATGGGAGAGCCGCAGTTGCCGATTTGAACAAATTCCCAGGGATACTCTGGTCGCTGGATAATATGAGAGTTCTTCCAGAAGTGTAGATTTTTTGAAAACATAATATGGTTGTTTTCGCCATCCTGTCGGGACAGCATGGCAAATTGGCCGTTAATTTTCCGGGGGAACAGCGCAAACCCTTTATTTTGTGCCGCCTTTCCGTTCAGTGTTGTAACTTTAAAACTGATAAAATCCTTGGTTTCAATCAGTTGGGGGAGAATAGCAACCCCATTATACGCGGTATAGGTCGCATAATAGGTTGATTCGCCATTCTCATCAAAAAATTGAACAAACCTGGCATCTTCTATCCCGCGGCTCTCATTTCTAGAAACCGGAAAGATAACCCGCTCAGATATGCGGTGATCTGAATGGAAATCCACCTCATAATTTGAATCAGAAAGCCAGTTGATGAGCTCAAATGTTTTATTCTGCTTGTTTTGGGTAAAATGAGGATGTTTATGAAGCCTTTCGATCTCACTGACCAATTGTTCCTTGCTGAATTCTTGGGGAAGCGCATCAAGAACATGGGTGCAAATATCATTATCCGCTTTCATTTCCCTGAGCTTGTGCTGAAAAAGCCTGCGCTTGTAAAAAGGGTTTAACTTCAGATCCGGTGTTTCCACAAACTCACTGACCGGATCAAACAGGAAGGTGTTGTGCTTGTTGAGTATGCCGCTTCTGAAAACAATGGAGGAAATATGACCTTCTCCTGTGGCCCGCAAACTCATGACAAACCGAAGGCTGCCCTTTTCAAGATTGCCTTGAATCGGATGCGGAACAATGGACGGATTGAACAAAGCGGCAGATTCAATGGCATACTCCTTTGTAAAATAAGCGCCGATCAATGCGCGTTCAGTCTCACTCTGCAATATGCCTTCTTTAATATGTCTTTTTACCAGGCTGAAGTGTTTTTCGAAAATGTGATTCAGGTCTTCATGCCGCCTGGAAAAGTTCGTTATGATCTGTGTTAATAATTTTTGTTGTTTGCTTTCAGTCAGCCTGCGGATTCGTTCGATGATCAAGGCGATGCGCGTGGTATCATCGGGAAGATGAGGTCTTGTAATTACACGGGAGGTATCCCCGACAATTTTATTGGGTTTTCTTGTCACTATCAGTTTATCATGGTTTTTTTTCTGCATCAGTATTTCCTTAATTCAATTCGGGGCTACATGGGCGGACGACTCGATTCAAGACACAGAGAGACAAGGTCACATATTTTTGCAGTACCCACGCACATCACCGTATCCGCGCCCCCCCAGTAAATTTTCACAGTCCCGTCATCTTCGGCAACGGCACCGCAGGTAAACACCACATTGGGGACATAGCCGGTCTGTTCCCAAACTTCTTCCGGCTGCAGTATCCATTGATCAGACACCCCGAGTACCCTTGCCGGGTCGGCAAGATCATGCAGCGCTGCCCCGAGCCGGTATACGGATCCGGACATGGTCTTAAAAACACCATGGTAGATATGAAGCCAACCCTTCTCGGTTTTGAAGGGCGGTGCGCCCGGACCGATTTTCATCTCATCCCAGTGGTAGGATAACGGTTTGATGACAACTTGTGAGTCCCCCCAGTAAATCAGGTCCGGAGAATAGGAAATCCAGATGGACCAGGGAGAAATTTCCGAATGAGGACGATCCAGACGGACATACCTGCCTTTAATTTTTTCAGGAAAAATAACCACATTACGCAGATCTGCCTGGGTAATCAAGGCAATCCGTTCAATTTTTTTAAAATCATCTGTACGGGCCAGGGCAATGCGTACCCCGTGGCGGGAATAGGCACTGTAGGTGAGAAGGTATGAATCTTCAACCGGGTTGATGCGCAGATCTTCAACACCAAAGGCTTCATATTCGGCAAAAATTCCGTAGGATGCCGGAGTCAAAAAGGGTTTCGGCAAAACTTTGAATTTAAAACCATCAGGACTGTCCGCCCTGCCGATAATGGACCGCCCGTTTTTTAAATGGGCCCGGAACAGCATGATATAGCGGTTTTTGTATTTGACCACCCCGGCGTTGTGAACCGTTGCAACGGGATACGGTACATCCTCCCGGGTCAGAATGGGATTTTTCTGGTAACGCGTTACAATATCATTGATCGTATTCATTTGAATCCTTTCATTGATCATATTCTTCCGAAATCATCGGCCAGACGTTCAATATCATCTTCGCCAAAATAGTCTCCCGTCTGAATCTCCATAAAGACTAGATTGTCCTGGCCGCTGTTTTCAATTCTGTGGATGGATTTTCTTGGAATATCAACGGATTGTCCGGCAGTCACCGGAACCGTTTTATCGCCGAGTGTCCACATGCCTTTACCGCTGACGATATACCAGTGCTCATCGCGATGTTGGTGACGCTGGAGACTTAAGCGCTTTCCCGGATACACCACTATTTTTTTATTCTTAACGGTATTCTCATCGGAAAGTATTCTATAAAATCCCCAGGGACGATGATCTTCACGCTTGGTCGTCTCCATGATCTGTTCATACACCCGGATATATTTTTTGACCATGCGGTCGATGGTAAAATGATCCATCACTGTTCGACGGCAGAATTCCCGGTCAATATCCCTAATACGTTCCACCGCGCCGATGGCCTCATGGGTGCCGGAAACAAGAAATCCGTTTTGATTGTCTCGGATAAGCTCGGGCATACTCCCCCGGTTATTTGCAATGACCGGGGTGCCGCAGGCCATGGCTTCGATAACGGAAAGGCCGAAGGGCTCGTTGAAATTGATGGGGTGAAGCAGTGCATAGGCTTTGCCCAGAAGTTTATTTCTTTTTTCAGGTCCAACACTGCCAAGATAAACCACACTGGCATCATCAATGAACGGCTGGATATAGTCGTTAAAATATACGCTGTCCTGAATAATTCCTGCCATGATCAGCCTTCTGTCACATGCCCGGGCGATTTCAATGGCCTCTTTAGCGCCTTTATCCGGATGGAGACGGCCAAAAAACAACAGATAGTCTTCCGGGTCCGGCTGGAAATGAAATTCTTTTATATCAATGCCGTGGTGAATGGTGTCAATATAGTCCAGGGCATCTGCCCGGTCGGCATCGCTGATTGAAACATAGAATGTTTTTTTATTGTATTTGCGATACACCGGTAAAATTCCGGGGGATGAAAAACCGTGGATGGTTGTCACCACCGGCGTGTTGGTAAAGCCGGAATAGGTTAAGGGGAGAAAATCAAAGTTATTGTGTATGATATCAAACTCTTCTGCATGATCAAACAATTCAGAGATATGGAGGCATTCATATACTTTGGGAATGATGTTTGAATCCTCTTCATATCCCTGGGTACAGACGGCACGCAGGGTGCTTTGTGTAATTGAATCTCCTGTGGCAAACAGCGTGACGTCATGGCCAAGTCCCACCAGGGCTTCGGTCAACAATGAGGCTATTTTTTCCCAGGGGCCGTAGTGCCGTGGGGGGGTGCGCCAGGCAATGGGTGACAGCATGGCAATGCGCATAAAAGTTTCCTTTATAGTTAACCTGTTGACCAGGGTGAAGACTGATGCAGTAGTTCATCTGCATAGAGTTTTTGCAGTGTCATTAACGACAAGAGCCAAGCAAGCGTTGATTCCGCCCCCTGGTTCTGGTTGATGCCGTCCACCATCAGTCCGTCCCGGCATCCGCCGGTTTTAGGGTCATACAGCGGCATGTTCAGATCATTGTGCCCCAGAAACCAGTTAAAACACATTACGGCATTCTCAAACCATTGCCGGTCATGGGAAATGTCGTAAGCTGCGGCACATGCTTCAACCATGCTTTTGGCTTCAATGGGCTGCTGATCAAATCTGGCTCTTTCACCTTTTTTTCTATACCAGCCGTTACAGCCGATGGGGACAAAATGGTGATCTGCCGTCTGGATGGAAAACAGCCATGTAAGACTGTCCAAACCCATCTTCACCATCTCATGGTTTTCCATTCGACGACCGGATACCAGAAGCGCCTGGGAGAGTTTGGCGTTGGCATAGTTCAAGGTATCCTCTATCCAAGGCCAGTCATCGGTTTTATTTTCGCAAAACTGAGTGAATAATCTTTCTGCCAGAACATCCCGGATCCTTTTGGCATCACTGTCACCCGAGAATTTTTCCAGGTAGCCATCCAGGCCCACCAGACAGAATGCAACAGCCCTGGGCGATCTGAAATGCTCTGTGGCAATCAATGCCTTTTTAAAAAGAATGGTACTCATGGCCAGGTGATCTGAATTTTCCAGAAATGCCACAGCTTTACCCAGACACCAGAGTGCCCGTCCGTGGGAATCCTCGGACCCGGTCTCCTCAACCCACACCCTTGCATAGGTCATAAAATTACGAAACCGGCCGTTTGTTTCATTGTATGCGTATAAAAGAAATCCCAGATAATGGCCGCTTAAGGCATCCAGTCCTAGGCCGTTGGTCGGCAGGTATCTTTGTCCCATGGCCGCCGCCAGCAGGGCCCTGGCGTTATCATCCGTGCAGTATCCATGCAATCTGCTGGGAATGGTATGATCTGCGTGCTGCAGAATGCCGGTGTCATCGGTCATGGATCTCAGGTGATCCAGCTTGATTTCGGGCAGATCAAAGCGGGTAATGGCTTTGATATTTTCCACATAGGAATGTCTGGGTCTCGGATGCCGAATTCGTTTCTGACGGACCTCATTGAAGAGGTCAAGATAGTTCTTGGAGACTTTTTCCCACACGGCTTCCCTTGTAAAGGTGTATGCTTTTTTACGGATGGCATGCCGCTGGGTATCATCGCATAAAAGGGCATTGATCTGTTCTGCCAGGGCACCGGGATTGTTGAATGGTACGATTTTACCTCTGCCGTGTGCCAGCATTTCCTGTGCATACCAGTAAGGAGTTGAAATCACGGCTTTACCTGTTCCCATGGCGTAGGCAAGGGTTCCCGAAGTAATTTGTGCCTCTTCCAGATACGGGGTGATGTAAATATCTGCAATGCCCAGAAATTCACACAGATCTCTCAAGGGCACAAAATTATTCTGGAATATGACATGATCACTGATATTCAGATTGTGAACAATCTGCTGGAGCATTATCCGGTAGGCTTCCCCTTTGGTTTGCAGCACATGGGGATGGGTGGTGCCAAGGATGATATACATCACATCCGGATATCTGTCGATCACAGCCGGAAGTGCCTGCAGCACGGTTTCAATTCCTTTGTTGGGTGAAAGCAAACCAAAGGTGAGTAAGACCCTTTTCCCTTCCACGTCGAATTTTTCTTTATGAAAACTTGAATCGATAAAGGGCATATCCGGAATGCCGTGGTGTATAAAAGCGATTTTCTCCCGGGGGATACCATAGATCTCTTGGAGAAATTGTTCTGCTTTTCTACTCATGACCACCAGTTTGTCCGACAATTCCCCCAGCTTGATCATGACGCTACGATATTCGGGGGAAGGATCTTTCAACACGGTATGCAGTGTCGTCACCACCGGCATATGCAAATTTGACAGCAGTTTGAGAAGATGGCTGCCGGCCGGTCCCCCGAAAATACCGAATTCATGCTGAAGACAGACAATATCAGTGTGACTGATATTCAAAAACTGGGCGGCAATACCATAATCGGCCAATTTATTCTGATTGATTTCAAAGCGTACTTTTTCAGGATATGCATATCCTTCTGCCCTGTCATTCATGGCAATCGCCCAGCAATTAATATCCTTGGCCCGGTCAGACAAGCCTTCAACCAAATCTCTTGTAAACGTTGCGATGCCGCATTGTCTGGGCAGATAATTACCGATGACGGCAATAGATGTGAGTCCCTCAAAAGGGTGTTCTTCCGGTATCATACTCTCCTCCTGTTTTCCGGTTGTGGGCAGCAGGGTGACATCATTTTCCCTTTTGCTGTCCCAACACCTTTCCGTTTTTCTTGTGAAACATTTTCACAACAGACAAACGGAATTATTTCTTGTGTTTGAAATTTACCTGAAATTTTTGTTCAAAGGCACTCGCAATGATCTGGGCAACCTGCTGTCCCTGGGCAATGTGATCCATATGAACAACCAGATCAAATTCATCGGGGGAGATTTTTTCCCTGAGAAAAACCTTTTTAAAAAATTCATGATGATCATCATCAATGATGTTTAATTTTTCTTCTGCTTCACTGTTCCCGATACCCAGCGTATTCGCCAGTTTCTCAATCCGGTGCTTTTTGCTGCAGACCAATTGTACCGATAGAATGGTATGACGGGGCAAAATCAAGTGGGTTCCGCGGCCGACAAATATCGTCGGTTCGGTATGTGCCAATGCGGTAACCGTTTTTGCCAGCTGTTTGACATAATCGGTTTTGAAAAATTTTTTCTCCACAGAGAGAGCAACAAGCAGTTCACTCATCTTTCCCGGAAATCGCTCATCGAAAGTCGCAATGATCTTTTCTGTAAGAGAAGAATCTTTTGCCATATGTTCTATAATTTCCTTGTCGATCACACGATAGCCTGTTATTCCCGACAAGAAATCAGCCACTTCCATGGCACCGGCACCTATCCCGCGGGATAAACAAATACAATTCTTTTGTGAAAAATGGCTGGCTGCTTTTATTTCTGCCTGGGCTTGTTCCCATTGTCTGACTTGTGTACCGGCCCAGTCTGAGGCACTCATCATTTTTTTGCCGTAATATCCGGGAGGGTAAACTGTTTCTTTAGATGTATTTCTCATCTCTTTTTTCTCCTTTAGGGATGGTTTCTTTAAACCTATAGTTCACGTTACGTGCCAGGACAGAACACACCGGCATCGTCTCTATAACCTGTTGATTAATAAGCTTGATTAATAAAAATCAGATCAGCAAATAATATGGAAAATATTTAACGACCGGATAAAAAAGGTCATATGTATCCAAACGGCCACACTTGACCCCGTTTCAAGTGACAGGCTGCTGCCAGGTCAATTCATCTTAATTTTCACAGACTGCCAGATTGATTTTTTTCATCCGGAGGATATGTTCAATCATCTTTTGCTCAAACTTCCCTTTGGCTTCAGAAATATTTTTTTGAAGCCAAAGGGCGGTAAAAACATCCGGAGGTTTTTTGACAAGCTCGACTTTCAGGTAGAGTCCTTTTTCATAAATCGTCTGTCTGAGATTTTCTGTGGCCTTTTTGTTGTCTTGCCTGTGAAAAGGCTTCTGTTTTCAACCATGGAGATCATTTAAAGAAACGTCTTGTTATTCCCTCATGGGCGCATCATGGCTCGAAGCTCATCCCCCCGGACGGTTTCCTGTTTGGAGAGAAGTGCCGCCAGCTTGTCCAGCAACGCCCTTTTGCTTGAAAGGATCTTGTGTACCCGCCGATGGGCTTCTTCCATCATCAGGGAGACCTCTTCATCAATCATGGCAGCCTTTTCATCACTGTAATTTTTTTCGGAAGAATAGCCCTGGGGCAGAAACATGGGGGTTCGCTGACGCTCATAACTCACAAGGCCTATCCGGTCACTCATGCCGTATTCCGCCACCATGGACCGGATAATATCTGTTGCCCGCTGGAGGTCATTCTGGGCTCCGGTCGATATTTCATTAAACACCAGCTCCTCTGCCACCCTGCCCCCCAGAAGCACTGCCAGCCGATCGAGCAATTCAGAACGTGTCATCAGATATCTGTCTTCCGTAGGCTGCTGCTGTGTATATCCCAGCGCTGCGATCCCCCTGGGAAGAATGGATATTTTATGGACGGGATCTGCAAGATTAACCGATTCGGCGACAATGGCATGGCCGGACTCATGAAATGCCACAATCTCTTTTTCACGGGCATTCATCACCCGGTTCTTTTTTTGAAGCCCCCCGATCACCCGATCTATGGCCTCGTCAAAATCGCTGGACTCCACGACATCCTTGTTATTTCTGGCTGCCAGCAGGGCACTCTCGTTGACAATATTGGCAAGATCCGCACCCACAAAACCGGGCGTTCGGCCGGCAATTTTTCCTAAGTCCACATCATCACCCAGCACCACATGTCTTGAATGGATTTTCAGAATCGCTTCCCGGCCGTTTATATCCGGTCGATCCACCAGAACCTGCCGGTCCAGGCGGCCCGGTCTTAAGAGTGCCGGATCCAAAATTTCGGGCCGGTTGGTGGCAGCCATGATAATGACCCCTTTATTGGTACCAAAACCATCCATCTCAACCAAGAGCTGGTTCAATGTCTGTTCCCGTTCGTCATGGCCACCCATGGCATTCATTCCCCGGGCTTTGCCCAGGGCATCCAGTTCGTCGATAAAGATGATACATGGGGCCTGGCCGGCTGCCTGGGAGAAAAGATCGCGAACCCTTGCCGCGCCGACCCCCACAAACATCTCCACAAACTCTGATCCGTTGATGCTGAAAAACGGCACCTTTGCTTCACCGGCCACCGCCTTTGCCAGCAACGTTTTGCCGGTTCCCGGCGGTCCCACCAGAAGGACGCCTTTAGGGATTCTTCCGCCTAGTTTCTGAAATTTTTCCGGTGTGGTTAAAAAAGCAACCACCTCTTCGAGCTCCTCACGGGCTTCGTCAATGCCGGCCACATCTTCAAAAGAGACCTTGGTGTCACTTTCTGCAAAAATCTTGGCCTTATTTTTACCAAAGGACATCACCCCCATGCCGCCGCCCATATTTTTTGTGGTGAACCGCCAGATCAGGAAAAAAAAGCCGAGGGGCAGAACCCAGGACAGAAGGTAACCCCAAAATCGGTTCTCCGTTCGGCCAGCATAACGGATATTGAGTTCATCCATCTCTCTTGATAGCCCCGGATCATTCACCCGGACGGTAACAAATTTTTGTCCCGCTGTTCCCCTGAGGATGCCTTCAATCTTTTCAGGACCGATTAAAATGTCATCCACATCGCCCTGGGCCATGGACTGCTTGAACTGACTGTAGGGGATCGTCTGCCTCTTGGAAGCAAAAAAGGACTGCTGGAGAAAGGCAAGCCCCCAGAAAACAATCACAACGGTCCAGAGGTTTAAAAACGGTTTGGAAGCCCCGGGTTTCTTATCTGAGTTGGCTTCTGTTCCGGCAAACAGGCTACGCAATTTCTCCTGGATGGCTTTTAACCAATTGGGTTTGTTCGACATAGAGAGATCCTTTACGGCAATCATGCACAACGCAATTTCTGCCGTTGGCCTTGGCCTTGTATAAGTAGTTATCTGCTCTCGAGATCCAGGAAAGAAAGCTGTTATCGGAACTCTTTTTAACCAGGCCCTGGGTAGCCCCGATACTGATGGTCACAAAAATGCCGTCCGGTCTGGATTTTTCCACCGCTTCCCGGATTTTCTCAGCCATCAGCGGCACAGCAGGGGTGAGGATGTTGGGAAACAGGATGACAAATTCTTCCCCGCCATACCGGCACAGCACATCTGATTTCCGGACACTCCCCTTCAAAGATTTCGCAACGCTTTTGAGTACAGTGTCACCCCTTGGATGGCCATACCTGTCATTAATCTTTTTAAAATGGTCAATATCAATCATGAAGACGGCTATATTCTCTCTTCTCCGATCGGCCAGGGAAAACAATTCCTTCGCAACAAGTAAAAACCCCCGCCGGTTAAACAGGCCGGTCAAGGCGTCAGTCATGGCGATGTCAACCAAAGCCTTGTTTCTCTTCCAAAGACTTTCCAGCGTTTCTCCCAACAGTTCCAACTCGGGTGTTATATGGCTATATTGGATGAACATATCAATAAATTTCCTGATATGGCGGTCATGTGTATCTGAGGGATCAATATCTCCGCCCAGGGGTTTTAAGGCGTTAAAAAGCACTTCAAAAGTTGGATGCAGCATGTAATATTCCAGCCGGTAGGCCAGGATCAGTGCGTTTTTCATTGATTTTCTTTTTTCCCAGCGGCTTGAGAGAACCTCAATTTTATCCAATATGGCAGATAGTTCTTTTTGGATTTCCGAGGGCGTATCAAAAACGGAAGGAAAGATGAAGTCTTTAGCCGTCAGTTCAACCTTGCTCCAGAAAACAGCATGGATTTTTTCTTCTTCAGCCATCTGGGCCCAGAACGTCTTGAGCGCCTTTATCTCTTCTGTCTGGGAAAGCTTGGTATATATCTGTATTGCCTTTTGATTAATGGCACTACACAGACGAATGATCCTCCAGATGCTGTCATTATTCATGTTCTTGTCCTTTCCTTACACTTTTTCGGGGAAGGTATTCGGTGGTCAGTTTGCCCAGGGTCTCTTTCAAGGCAGGCTCGGCTTTGGGGATGATACCGTTGTCTTCGTACAGTTTGCCCGGGCCGATGGTGGTAAATACCAGATAGGGATCCTTGATATGGTAGAGCATGGACACATCCACAAAAAAACCACCCGAGGTCTGGATATGGACAGACCGGTCTTTTCTGGCATCACCGGCTGCGGTTTCGGGAAAATTGGTCAGCTCCAGCACCTGGATACCCTTGGGAAGGGTCAGCCCGGCATGGTAAACCTCTTTTTGCACCCTGCGGGCCATCCCCAGGCGGACCACTTTAATGCCATATTCACCCGGCTCTATCACAGTCAGTTCCTTTATGAGACACAATTTATACAAATGGGATGAATCATGGATTTAAAAAATATATCGTTCGCAAATTTTCCGGTAGTGATACCCGTATATGGATAAAGTCACAGCCACAGATATCAGTCTGGGTCTTCGAACAAGGGTCCACAGGATCAGCTGCCAATAACAAAAGCGCTCTTTTCCCAGGATACCCAGCCTCAGACCTGCCCTGAAAAAAGATAGAAACCGCTGGATATCCAGGGGCTGAAACACCTCGGGGGGCTTGAGCGCCCGCAACTGGGTCCTGACCCGCCGGTAATAGTTTGCCGGGGAATAAATCTGCTTCATGATCAATTGATACCCCTTTGAAAGCGACTCCATTCCCATCTGGGGAAGAATATTGGTTGTTCCGTCCACATTATCTCCGGTGAATGGTTTGACCACCCGGCTCTGACGCTGGAGCCTGTCAAACAGACGGGTGCCTGGAGGCGCCTGAAGCATGCCCACCATGGCCATAACGATTCCGCTTTTCTGGATAAAATCAATCTGACGTTGAAAAATCGAGGGCGGGTCACTGTCAAATCCAACAATAAACCCGCCCATCACCTGCAGCCCGCTCCGGTGGATAATGGCCACACTTTCAAGCAGGTCTCTGTTTTTATTCTGGACTTTATGGCATTCGCTCAAAGCGGTTTCATCCGGAGACTCGATACCGATGAACACCGAGTCAAATCCCGCTTTTACCATCATGGTGAGCAGTTCCGGATCATCGGCAAGGTTAATGGAAGATTCCGTAAAGAATACACACCCCTTTTTATCACTGCGCCACCGGATCAGCGCCGGAAGCAGGTGATCCTTTAAAAATTTCTTGTTGCCGATAAAATTATCATCCACAAAAAATATGCTGCTGCGCCAGCCCATATTATAGATAGAATCCAGTTCCCCAATGATCTGGTCGAGCGTTTTCAACCGGGGCCGATGTCCGAACAATGCAGTGACATTACAGAAGTCGCAGTTAAATGGACATCCCCTGGAGAATTGAACGCTCAAGGAGGCATACCGTTTTATATTCAGCAAATGCCATAAGGGCGCCGGAGTTTGACCAAGATCACTGAACCCTCGTGCCCGATAGATCTTTTTCGCCCCTCCGTTTTTAAGGTCTGATAAAAACAGGGGCAGTGTCAGCTCAGCTTCATCCAGCACCAGGTGATCTACGGTCTCAAATTGCTCAGGTTCGGACGTAAAAAGAGGGCCGCCACAGACAAGAGTGACCGGAAAAGTCCTGCACCGGTCAATAATCCGGCAGGCGGATTCGCGCTGAATCGTCATTCCCCCAATGAAGACCATGTCTGCCCATACGAGGTCCGTGTCGCTCAAACGCTCCACATTGGTATCCACAAATTTCTTGGGCCATTTTTCCGGCAGCAGCGCAGCCACCGTCAACAGGCCCAGCGGGGGGAAAGCAGCTTTTTTACCGATAAATCGGACCGCATAATTAAACGACCAGAAGGTGTCCGGAATTTCGGGATAAATCAGGAGGATATTCATATTAGAACTCCTTTGTGTAGTCAGCCCTTTTGTTGTCTGAGCGCCTGGACAGCATCCATACCCCAGGTCTTGGACACTGTATGGATTCGAATCCGGGGCGGTTCAGATAATAGTGTTTTTATTCCCAGAAGCACACCGAACTGAAGAGATTGGATGTGATTGTTCATGTCTTTTGGGGTTTCCCATTCTTGGAGCAGTGTGAAGTGATTTTTATCGTCAATGTCGTAAAAGGCACAACAACTTCTGCAGCCGGGTTCCTTTCTCACCGGTTTCATCAGAGAGAGAAGGGTTTGCAGCACTTCCAGATGTTTTTCCGGATGTGCGTTGAGAATCATTCTTATAATAATCATCATTCGTGCCACCCTATTAAAATCATGCTGAACTATCTAAATAAACAGACGATTAACCGTCACTGAGGCCTCTTCCCAGAATTGCTTCCGGAGTGCTGTTTTGCTTTTTTTGTTTGCGTTTCTCTTTTGGCGTCAGTTTGGCTTTTTTCTGTTCTTCACGCCTGCCTTTGTCTCGTTTTCCTTTGTCTCCCATAATTTCCTCTCCTGGTTTAAAATCAGTTCTCTTTTCCCATTGTCCCTTTTTTCGCCTTTTCCGGCCATGGCGTATTCGATTCGTTCGATCTTTAACAAAGCAATCATTGTGCCATGGCTATAATATGGAAAATTGTTCTTTGATAATGCTGGATTTTAAGGAGAAATACCGGAAAGGGGGGGTATTTAAAGCTGTTGGATGGCTTCAGATACGGTTTTATTTGTTCAATTGGTCATATCGTGCCTTTTTACACTCCCATCTCCTGGGTCTCCGGCATGACCGCATGAGGATCAACAAACCTCATTAGGAATAAAAAGGAACTCGCTCAGGGGGAACAATTCTGAGTTTACGCATGCGGGCACGCAATGTGCTGCGATTGAGGCCAAGAATCTGGGCCGCACTGTTCTTGCCGCTGACTTTCCAGTGGGTCTGTTCAAGCACGCGGATGATATAATCGCGTTCAACCGCCTCCAGGGTTTTTAAATCTTTGCTCAAGTGCCTGTAGGATTTATTAAGATCATCAGCCAGATGGAGTTTAGGGCTTGATGAATTGATCACTGCCCGTTCAAGAACATTTTCCAACTCTCGAATGTTTCCCGGCCAATGATAGTTTAAAAGGGCATTCATTACGTTTTGGGGAATCACCTTGATTTGCTTGCCCAATCTCCGGGAAATTTTATTAATATAAAAATCCGCAAGGAGAGGGATGTCCTCTTTCCTTTCACGCAGCGGTGGAATGGTAATCGGAAAGACATTAAGCCGGTACCACAAATCGCTTCGAAAACGACCCTTTTCAACCTCTTCCTCAAGATTTCGGTTTGTCGCGGCAATAATCCGGACATCCACCTTAGTGGTGCGCGAATTACCCAACCGTTCAAATTCACCATCTTGAATTACCCTGAGCAGCTTTGCCTGCAATTCCAAGGGCAGTTCTCCGATTTCATCCAGAAACAGGGTGGCGTTGTCAGCAATCTCAAATCGGCCCTTGTGGCTGCGGTCTGCGCCGGTAAATGCCCCTTTTTCATGGCCGAAAAGTTCGCTCTCTATAAGATTGGAAGGCAATGCCGAACAATTTACTTTAATCATTGCCCGGTTTTTCCGGCTGCTGCAGCTATGAATTGCACGGGCCACAAGCTCCTTGCCGGTACCTGTCTCCCCCAGAATCATAACGGTTGTATTACTTTCTGCAATTTGCTCAATTTTGAAGAGTACATATTTAAGCCCGTCACTCTGACCAATAATGCTCTCGTGGTTATGTTCCAGTTTAATCTCATCGTTAAGATACGCGCGTTCATCTTCAAGTTGCTTTTTCAGTACTTTTATTTCCTCAAGGGCTTTTTGGGCAAGTCGATTTTCATGTTCGGTATGTTGTTTTTCCAGAACAAGTTCAGCGGTCCTTTTTTTCACTAAATCCTCAAGATTCCGCTTATAATATTCTTTTTCAGTCACATCCTCAATAGCCAGTAAAATCAGCTCCACTTTTTTAAAATCATTATAAATTCTTCTGGCATTCAGATGCATGATTTTCGGGCCAATAACATCAAAGGAATGTTCCACTTCAAAATCATTGAACACGGTATTTTCAGGGAGGATCGTCTCAAGTAATTCTCTGAGTCTGGGGATATTCCACTGCCCGTTGCCAAGATCATAAATTAAAACCCCTTCCGTCTCTTCTTGCTTCGCACAAAAGGCCACATAAAAAGCGTGATTTGCTTTGATAATTTTGAAATCAGGATCAAGAATCACGAGCGGTTCACGGACTGAACTGAGAACATTAATGATAATGTCTAAAATTTTTTTTTGCATTCATGAATCCTAAAATGTTTATTGAGTCTTACCTTCATAGGCCGGGCTGGGGATTCGTTGAACCTGGACTCTCATATTCAACAATTCCACCGGATCGCCGAATTGAGTATAGATTGCAACGTCGGCGGCATCTCGACCAAAAGCGATTGCAATACGGCCTCCTTTCAGATCAGGCTGTGTCGGATCGAATGTGTACCACCGATTTCCAACATATGCCTCAAACCAGGCGTGTAAATCCATTGGCTCAAGGGACTCAAGGTAACCAACTACCATGCGGGCAGGGATCGACAGCGCTCGGCAGCAGGCAATTCCCAAATGGGCCATATCGCGACAGACCCCTTGTCCAAGCTGATTTACCTCAGAGGCACTTATTATCTGTTGCCCGAGTCCCGGCGTATACTGGATCGAATTCCGGATATAATTAACAATGGCATCGCATTGATCGTATCCCAAGAGCCGGTCCGCTGTAACCAATGCGGCCATTTCCGTGAACCGATCCGATTCACAATACCGACTTGGGTACAAGAAAGGCAAAACGTCATCCGGTAAGTGTTGCACTTCGATAAACGGTGCGCCAGGTGCGGTGTCGGATGCCCCGGCGGTTTCAATATCAACGGACGTCCGAACTGAAAAAAAACCGGCTGGAGCAACCAATCTTTGACATAGGTTGCCGAACGAATCAGTAAACTCTACCGCCGGTACGCTGGGTGACAAGATATATTCTTCACGTGTGATCCACTGCTGACCGCCACTGCGGGGGCGAAGCATCAGCAAAAATGGCGTTGGAACCGACATTTTAAATTCAATTAGACAGGATGCGTTTAACCACATGATACTCCTTAACAAATAACCTGATGAGAGAGTATTGCTCAAGGGTAAAATATTGACCTTGAAGCTGTATGCTGAGCTTGGCAAAACAAGAGATACTGAGATAAGCCGTAGGATATAAAAAGGCCAATGATGCATAACAGTATCATTGAAATTAGATCCTTGCAACAAAAGTTTAACGGCAAATATAATTTATTTTTTTAGTATCTGCTGATTTTCTATTTTGTCGGCTTTAATAAATGTCACCTCAAACGCTTTACAGGGACGAAACTGCTGCAACCTGTTTGTAAAAATAAAAGTGTCATTCATTTCGTAGTGCTGGAAGATGTCCAGGCCACGATCCAGGGAGATTTTCCAGCCGTGGTCGGTCAAGATATGGCGGGCATGGATTGTGCCGGTGCCGTCGAATTTCCAAGTGACGTTTACACCCACCGAGCCGGCGGATTCCTTCATCTTCTCTAAGTTTTCTTTCTGCTGTTCGCCTTTGAACTCATCTTCTGTTGTCACCAGATTCACGAACACTTCTTCATCCAGAGCCTTGTGCTTGACCACAGTCTCAAGAAATTCCATGAAATTGCGCATCTGGTAGAACAGGCGGATGTACGGATCGATGACCGTTATCTGAGTGGCACCCTTGAGGTATGGGCCAAACAGCGTATCAAAAGAAATGCCTTTCTGGTTCTCCTGGAATGTAAGGTGTTTTTCTTTGAGGGAAGGCCCTGAATCTTTCAGCGCTTCAGATGGAACTACAGGTGAGCCTGATTTCCCATCGTTACCCTCCGAAATGGTCTTATGGTAATAGTTGGGGTATTCCTCTTCTTCGAGGGTGGAGATAAGCTTGATCTTTCCATCAGCACACAGATAAGAAAAACTAACCTTTCCGTAGGTGGAATCAATCCGCATCAGTTGGTCTTTGACACGCTTTCGGCCTTCAATTGCCAACCGCAGCAGATCCTCGATCTCTTCTTTACTTGCTCCCCCATCGGGGAAAAGGACCTTCATCAGGCCGGAGAAGGTTTTGTTGATCCCATCACGATCCCTCGCCGAAATGTCGGAAGAGAGCGTGAAATGATCCTTGTAGCGGTCCGAGTAATCATAATTACGCAGAGAACGCAGTATTTCAGCCAGATAGTCCACCACAAATCCGTAACCGTTGGAGAACATTTCTCCCCGGATGATATCCACCTCCCAGCCAGGAATATAAAAATGGATGCGGTCCAGAAATGCAGAGTCGTAGAACTTGTCAGGCAACTCGGAAAACAGGTCTGAGTGTTTGAGCATGTAAGGCAAGGTATGCTGGGTATTGCCTACGAATACCACAGACGCCTCAGCACCCAATGTCTCGATCCCGCGTGAGAATGTTTTGTTGGCCATGTAGTTTTTCATGATATCGACCAGGGCCTTGTCCACGCGCTTTTGTTTTCCTGCAAACTCATCAAAGGCCACACAGTCCCAGTAGCCGACCAGGCCGATTTTTCCTGTAGAGTTGTTCACGAACAATTTGGGAACAGTGACCTCGCCACCGGAGATCAGGATGCCATGGGGTGAGAACTCCGAGTAGATGTGAGACTTTCCGGTTCCCTTGGGGCCAAGTTCGATCAGGTTAAAATTGCGCTCACAAAAGGGAATCAGGCGGATCAACTGGGTCAGCTTGCTGCGCTTGCCGAACATTTCCGGATTAAAACCGATACTTTGAATCAGCAGGTCAATCCACTCGTCTGTGGTGAATTGCCTGCGGGCTTCAACATAACCATCAAAGTCAAAATGGGAGAGCTGAATGGGCTTAAGGGACGATAAAATCCAGGGACTGGCGTTCTTATCTTCTGTAAATTCGTATTCGACATCAGCAATGCACCATACCCCGCTGACCAGCAGCTTGGGATGGGCCTTGACCGTACCCGAGTCCACCAGCACCTTTTTGATGCCGAGATTGGAGAATTCCGCCTCGTAAACGTCGGCCTTGTCGTTCAGGGCCACGCTGATCTTGTCGATAACTTTATACCGTCCCTTTTCCTTGATATTCGAACGGACAAGCCCCGCCTCGTTACGATGCACGTAATGCTTGCGCAAAATTTCTTTGACCGTCTCAATGCCGGTCTGGATAGTCGGTTCATCACAGGTGGCGCAATATTGTCCCAAAAGGTATTCCAGCACGTAGGATGGAACGATGGCATTTCCCTTGACCGTCTTGACAAGGTCCTTTCGGACAACGAGTCCTGGGAAATGTGTGTTAATTTTTTGGTCAAGTTCATTCATCGGCCACCTATCCTTTAAAAATCAAAGTCGCTGGTAAATGATCGCCGCATCTGATACCGCAGCGACTTATATTCCTTGTAATGTGAAGTCCCGGCATGCTTTTCCTCAAGTTTGAGAATAACCTCCCGGCCATTGGCCTCATCAGCCTTCCGGGTCAGCACAAAGCGAACCTGAATCTCGCGTTCCCGGGGATTGTCCAGATCCAGATCAAAGGTCAGATCATGGCTGTCGGAGATCAGATCACCGGCCTCCGTGTAGATACCGGCCCTCAGCACTCTTGGTTGGATTTTGTCCGTCACCGGTCCTGCCTGGTACAGGGTTACCGCCAGTTGCCCGGAGGTGATCATCGAGCCGGCTCCCCGCAGGATGTCCACTTCAACACAAGTAATATCGCTCTGCCGCTTCTTGTTGATTTTAAGGATCGGAATCACCACCTCCTGCAGGGATGCCCCCCCCATGTACAAAGCGGGAACCGGAACCCTTCAGGCGCAGGCGATTGATGGACTTGGGTATCTGGACTTCCACATCACCGGCAAGGCCAAGCTGATCCGGGGTAAATTTATGCAGGCCAGATACTTGGGCAAGTCCTTTGCCGAGCACAAAGCGCCGGTCCCGGAACAGAATCTGATCTCCTTGGACATCTACGCCTGAAAAATCACTTTCGTCAATGGCGCGATTCTGATAGATGAAGCCGTGATCGGCAGTCACTATAAAATTATACAAATTGGCATTGTTCAGTTTTTTGACCAGACGAATCAATTCCTGCAATGTCTCTTCCACGGCCTCGAAAATCCGTTCCTCCGATTCCCGCTTGTCCCCGGTGGCGTCTATACGGTTATGGTAGACGTAGAGTACGTCATGGTCACGCACCAAAGCCCGGCATTCGTCTCCTTTCATCTCCATCAGTTCGTTGGTCTTACATGCAGTGGCCCGAAACTTCCCCGCCTGCCCAAGAATTTTGATGCGGTTGGCCAACCCCTGGGAACTTTGTCCATCCACCATCACTGTCCCGGTTTCATTGCCGGAAATGGTCAATACCTTACCGGGAAGCAACGCAGCCATACCAAGCTGGGTGTAGCTGGGCAGCATGGAAAGTGCCGGTTCCAGTTCAGCGTGATACCGGTCCTCCTGCCGAATCAGACCCAGCAGTTCATCGGCGATTTCATAGCGCATGGCATCGGAGATAATTACGCAAACCTTATTGCCCTTGCGCAGGAATGGCTGCACATACGTGGAGAAAACCTGACTTTGTTTGCGCACCGGGAAGGCTTCCCACTTGGTTGCCGCATCCACGAAGGTCTGGAAACGGTCCGCCAGCTTTAACAGAAAGTTGTTGGTGTAGAGGTTTTCGATCTGTTCGGTCAGCGTTCCCATCAAAGATGCCTGCCCCGACATGCGGACATGAAAACAGAACTTGCGATAAAGCTGATCCAGCTGATACCAGAAGCGGCTGTAGCGCTGTATGCCCTCGGTGAGGCTCTCCATGGTGAGCCTGGTCTCGCCCAGGGTTTGGGTAAACCGGGCAGCATGATCAACTGCCTCATACAGGTGCCGATATTCGCGATACCAGTGGCCCTGCCGCCGCCGGCGGACCCAGATGGAGATATCTGAACTTCCAACCGTGCGGGATGCCACTGCCTTCACCAGGTCACTGATGATTTTCTGGTCAATCAGGCGGAAATAGTCCAGTTCCATCAGTTCCCTAAAATCCCTTTTAGCCAGATCCTTCTCAATCCCCAGGACTTCGGCACACTCTTGTGAAAGGGTCTCGAAACCGCCTTCAAACTGCCGGCTGTCCTTCCAGCGTTTAAGAAACACCAACGCATCGCCGGTCAACCTGACCTGGCCGTCAGTGCCTAATGCATAGCAGGATTTGAACAGCTCAATGGCAAAATCACGAACGCCGGGCGTATCTGACCTGTAACCATAGCATCGGGCCATCTGCTCCCAGAGAAAGCCGTCCAGGCAGCACCGGCCCACCAGCTTGATCTTCTCCTCCCTGCCTTCGGCCAGTTCCTGCAGCAGATTTTCCAGCACCGCATCCATTCGCGGCTCGCTGCCCGCACATACGGCCAGCATCTTCAGGCGGATCTGCCCGGCTGTGTCATCGCTTTTCAGCAGCTTTTTCAAGGCGTCCTTGCGCTTCATGGCCGGAAAGAACTCCGCATGGGCCTGCACCACCTCCGTAAACGCCAGACCAAGCGCCAGTTCGGACAGCCAGATCGCCACCTGATCGGTGCGGAACTCGCCATGGGCCAACTGCACATCCAGCAGCCAGTTATCCAGATCAGCCGGCGGAGGCCCTTCACGGTAGAGCAGGAATTTGCGTTCCGGCTGCTCGCGTAAAATTTTGTATTTTATCCCGTATTCGTTGTTGGCCAGCGCTATCTTCTCAATGCCGGGCAAAGACAACGCCTCAAAATCATCACGCAACTCCTTTTTGGCGTCGTACCAGAAAACGATTCTGTGCCGATCAAAGAGTTTGGTCAGGGCGAGTTCAATTCTATTCATAGTCAACGTCCGCTTACAGCTACGTCTAAATCAAGGTTTGGAGACCAATTTGCCAACGGCGGTCTGTTGTCGAAAATTGTGCATTTGCCGACGCTGCTCATGCTGCTAATCCCAGTTTATCCCACAAGGCCGACAGATCATCAGGAAGCTGCAGGGTCCGGATAATGCTTGATCGCCTGTCCTTTTCAGATTTTTGACCCAAAAGGGTGTTCAAGGCTGGATTCACCACAGAGGTGTAGAAACTTTTCCCATGTATCCACTGCTTAAGCCGTTCGTCTTGAGGCAATGCGCGTACTTGTTCAAGAGTCGATTCATAACACGCCATGATCTGTTCAGGATCAAGAAACTGATGCCATTCTTTAAGCGTTTCCTTGATTTGCTCATTATCAAGCGCCACCTCTGGTGAGAGGAGAGCCTCTTTAAAACCCCGTGAACGTAATCCCTCCCAAAGAGGGTTGATGATCGACCACAGGACGCCATGCGCTACCCATCGATCAAGATCGTTCAGGAGTGTCTCGCGAAGTTTATGCTCGCCTTCAACGATTTTTTCGCGCTGTTTTCCAGGAAACGCCGCCCACAGTTCGTGCGGTACTATCAGATAGTTCTCTACGCAAAAACGGGGAGTGATCCAAAGATTCGGGTGAATAGTTTGCTTCTCGGTAAGGACTTCATTGCTCCATTCATCTCGATCAACAATCCCAAACCAGTCAGGCTCCTTGGTCAAAATATCAATAACATTCTTCTTTCCGCCAACTTGGACAATACAGAATTTGGATTCCCAGCCAGCATGACGTTTGGACAGAAGTTCACCGTAGAAATTAAAATCATCTATGCCCTCAACAATCAAGGCAACCTTGCTGGTTGCACCGATCTGTTGTTCTTTGACCTCCTTGATTATTGTTGAAACTCCCTTGCTCATCACGCACCACCTTCGAGTTGGAGTGCAACACGCAGTCCATTGTTGTCATACCGTTGCCAAACATCCACGGCATGAGAGGTGATAAGAAGTTGCCCGTCCCTCCTGACAACCAGTTGCTCTAATGCAGACAAAAAGGGATCAATGAGAGAAGGGTGTAAATAAAGGTCCGGCTCATCGATCAGAACGACTCCCCCCTTTTGCATCCAGCGGGTAATGAGGTAGATAAGAATGAGTACCTGATGCTCTCCGGCGCTGAGATCATCAAGGGAGTGATAGAGCCCTTTTTGATTTTGAAGTTTGACCCGGAGCCGCCCTTCACCTGGCCGGATATCCGGATCAATCTCTTTGCCTGATAAAAATCTGTTTAACGAGCGGATCACCTCATGATAGAGGTGAAGCTGAGATGTTTTGAGAGTAATCAGAGACGCTTCCAATTGGCCTTTCCAGTCATCTGTAACGATATAGCGTGTCAGCCAGCGTTGAGACAGCAAGTCAGGCTGCGGTTCGGAAAGATTGCGCTTTGGCGACACCCACCTCCGTTCTTCAGCATCAAGATAAACAAGATTCGGGGCATCGATAGCCTCGTAGGTGAGTATCTGTTTCTTCCGGGCGGCGCTCCAGGCATCCAGCCAGTCTTCTTTGGGAAAGTGCAGTTCTCGTTTTGGCTTGCCAATGTTACCGCGGGTAAATGTTTCACCGATCCTGGCTACATTATCATACCCAAGTAAAGTCTTTTTACTCCATTCCTGTGTACCAAACAGGACCAGGACCGGTTCAGTATAAAAGGGTCCCAGACTGTCCAGAAGCACCGCAAAGCCATCCCAGCGCTGCAGCCATGAACGGGATTCATGTTTTTGCGGCAGGCTTTTTCGCTGATCCATCCAATAGCCCAGCGCATCCCACAACATGGCAACACCCCGAAGCAGGGTAGATTTGCCACAACCATTCGGTCCAGTAAAAAGAACCTTTGTCTCCACAGAACCTGTCCAGTCATTATTCAGGGTAATTTCGCCATCTGGCAGAGAGCCGACTCCCTGAGTAATAATTGATTTGATTTTCATATTAATCCTCCGTCGATTCCAAGCCAACGATCTTCTTCAGGGCCTTGCCGAATTTTGGATAGTTGACCTTTACCCCGTCATCAAGATCAATCTCTTTCTTTTCGGTGGCCAGCGGGTAAAGCACCTCTCGTTCGTACTCTTCCATTTCGGAGATCATCTTGGCAATCTTTTCGATTTCTTTTAACGCACGGGTCTTTTCGCCCTGGCTGCTGCTGGCGTTGATGGTCACCGCCTCCAGGTGATTCTTGTGGGAGGTGAGCTTGGTGCGGAACTCCCGTAAATAATCATTCAAGACAATGCTGACCGTATCCGGCCGGTAGCGGTGCATATAAATCAGTGCATTGAAACTACCCTTGGGGCTGGAGAACAGCCAGTAGATGGGGCGCTT